>CADBMP010000221.1 GCA_902795775.1 uncultured Lachnospiraceae bacterium
CATGCCCACGCCGGAGCTTCCGCAGACCACAAGCTCTAAAGAAGAATCCATTGCTTTCATGGCTTTTGCCGTTTCCCTTGCCAGCCTTCCATACTCTAAAGCAGTCTTCTGGCCAATCTGCCAAGGTCCATCCATCTCATTTCCCAAACACCATGTTTTAATTCCGTAAGGCTCTTTCACTCCATGGCTCCTTCTAAGATCTGCGTAATAGCTGTCCGTATCCAGATTGCAATACTCTAAGAAATTCAGGGCATCTGTAACGCCTCTGGTTCCAAGGTTCACCGCCATCATCACATCGGAGCCCACCTTGCCGCACCATTTTGCGAACTCATTAATCCCCACTTCATTCGGCTCGGAAGTTCTCCATGCCAGGTCCAGTCTTTTTTTCCTCTGCTCCTTCGGACCCACACTGTCTTCCCAGTAAAAATTTGAAACATAATTTCCACCCGGATAACGAATCATTGGTACATTTAATTCTTTCACGAGCTCAATGACATCTTTCCTGAAACCGTCTTCATCTGCCGTACTGTGTCCCGGCTGGTAAAGCCCTGTATATACCGCCCTGCCCAGATGCTCCACAAAAGAACCATACATCCTTTTATCCACCTTGGCAATCTTAAAATTTTTATCTACCAGCATCTTTGTTTTCTGTGCCATGAAATTTTCTCCTTTCCATTCCTGCTTTTCAATCTAAAAAACTTCTACTCCCTATTTTTTATTCCCGGACCAATCTTTTCAGCTCCTCACCTGTCAGACGGAACGGCACCGGTGGAAGCTTCTCCGAACGGTACATACTGGTACCAAACGGACAGTCATTCCATGCAAAACGGACTCCGGATACCCTGTCGCCATTAGGAATTTCCAGCCAGACCGTATCCTCCCCGGAAAATCCTGCCTTGACCGGATGCCAATTTCCATCCGGAAACAGCAGGGCAAACGCTCCCAAAACTCTTTCAGCAGCCTCTCCCTCTGTCTCCAGTCCGCCCCCATCAAAGCAAAGACTTATCTTTCCATCTGCCTTCCGGATGCTCTTTACATATGGTCCGCTTATATATTCCTTTTGCTCATAAATCTTTGTAAAGGCAGCTTTTGCAATACGTCTGCCAAGCTCCTCTTTTGCTGACGGATGCAGGTCATTATACTCACCCAGGTCATATGCCTGCACCATTGCCGTTTCCGGAACATCCAGGCAGCGTCTCTGTGCCTCCCTGACCTCTGCCCAGTCCGTCCCATCCGTATGCTCCATTCCGTTTGAATATCCGGCAAGCTGAACAAATATAAACGGAAGATTCCGGCTTTTAAAGAGCGTCCGCCAGTCTTCGATCATTGCCGTAAATTCTTCCTCATAGGTATCTGCACGTTCTGTATTCGATTCCCCCTGATAGAAAAAGACTCCTCTGAAAATCTGTTTCTGTAACGGATACAGCATAGCGCGGTATGTACCACTTGCTTTGAACAGGAAAAAGGTCATCATTGGAAGCGGTTCTATCTCCTGCATCTTTGCCATGCTCCATTCCCCCTCCAGCGGGATTTTCTTTCCATTTTCAAAGGCCAGGTCATAACTTTTCCCCGGCAGGAAACCGCCGCCGGGCTGAAAGGTCAGAAGTCTCACCTCAATCTCATTTTCCCCGGCATGAAGGATATCCTTTGATACCGGATAAACTCTCGGCAGATAGCGATCCCCGCTTTCTCCCACACAGGTTCCATTTATCCGGATTTCATCCACATCGATCATTAGTCCAAAATGCAGGACGGCATCCTCCCCTGCCAGCTCATCATCCAGAGAAAAACTTCTTTTAAATGAAAGGCTGCCTGTAAAATTTTCTAACTCCGTTCCTCCAAAAAGTGCCGGAACCAAAAAACTGCTCCTTTCCTTTTCTGTATTATCTGAAAACGGCTTCATTGCCTTTTCCCGCCACTCTTGATCTCTCTGTGTTTCCTCTTTCGTTGTATTCTCCACATATTCCTTATTTACGCATTCGGAAAGCTCCACATTATCATATCCCATCCGCTGTACTGTTTCCGGTGAGCACCATGACTTTACAGGAGTTCCGCCTACCGCTGCCTGATACAGGCCAATCGGAATTTTATATTTTTCATAAATCTCCTTCGCTGCAAAATATCCTGCAGCTGAAAAACTGAGCAGGTCTTCTCCAGAGGCTTCCACCCATTTTCCTTCTTTCATGAACTTCCGTTTTTCATTAAAATCATATTCCTTCGGCAGCTCAAATTGACGAATCAGCCTGAAATCCGCTGTTTTGATTTCTTCCTTATATCTTTCTTTCAATGATGGAAACCCAAGCGGCAGCTCCATGTTCGACTGACCACCCAGTAAAAATACATCACCAAAATAAACATCTTCTAAAACTTTCTTTTCCCCTTCACTTGTAATCACAATTTCCCAGGGACCACCTGCATCCATATATGGAAGCAGAAATGAAAAATATCCTTGCACATCTGCACGAATACTCTCACAATGAGAAGGTTCCTTTACTCCGTTTATACTCTCTGATTCAATAAGTGCAATAGACAAAATCGCACCCGGGGCTGCATAGCCCCAGATACGATTTTCCCCTGTGCATTTCTGCAAAATCATTTTATCATTAAAAAAGGAAGGCAACTTTATCATATAAAACCTCATTTCTGTGCGAACACCACGCACATGGTTCTTGCTGCACAAGGTCAGCTTTTTTCATCAGCAACACACTTTATCAGTCATCTGCCACCGTCCACAGCCTGTGCGGGCGGCAGCAGATATACGCATTATTTGGAATTATTTGTTCTCGTATTTCTTTGCTCTTTCAATTCTGCGGTCAACTTCTTCCTGAATTTCTTTCATGCAATCCTCCGGCTTAACACTTTCATAAACCTTCAGATAATCTGCCCAGCCCTTTTCAAAGTCTTTTGACATAATTACCTTTGGAAGCTCTGCATGTTTTACTTCTGCCATCTTTGTCCACGCAACACCACCCGGTGTATCTGTTGTCAAACCACCAGTGAAGGAATAGATTGGGAACCATACGCCCGCCTTCTGTGCTGAGTGCATCAGCTGTGGATAAGTTGTTACGCCATAAGCATCAAATACTTTCTTGACCGGTTCCGGAAGTGTATCCAGAAATTCAGAAGGCTGCTCACTTGGCATCATTGCATTCTTTCCATCCCTGTTTGTTCCTAAATACTGTGGGAACTGTGAGTAGTCACAAAGATGTGTCTCTTTGTATTTCTGTTCTGCAACCTTTGCTCTCTGCTCCTTTGTTCTGTAATACAGACCATCATCGCCCACTTCATAATCTACACCTTTGATTCCCCAGAATCTGAGGTCGTGGATTTCCTGGCTCAACAGGTCATCCATGAATTTTAACACTGCCTCCGGATCCTCGCAGGCTGTCGTAATTGCAATACCACTTGCTACGTTCTTCTCACCACCGGATGTGTACCACTGGTTCTCCATGCCTTTTTCAATCGTCAGAGGGCATGGGATGTAGTTATAACCATACTTCTCTAAATCACCTGTCTTAAATACATCATTGACGGAGAATGCGAAATCCCACCACTGGTCTACCATTCCGAGCACGCGGCCGGTAGAAAGCTTTGCAATGTATTCATCATATGTCTGTGTAAATGACTCAGGGTCTACGATACCTTTCTTGTACTCCTCATTTAACTTCTGGAAGTATTTCTTTGCGGTAGGTGTCGTATTGTAGTCGATAACCTTTCCATTATCTACAATGCAGGAACCATCATTTGCATATCCATCCAGGAACTGCGGTGCATTCTCTAAGCAGAAATAACGCCAGTCATCACAGAGGATGGTATATGGAAGGTTCTTTGTACCGTCATGCGTTGTAGGATTTGCTTTATTATATCTCTCAATCAGGTCAAAATAATCATCCATTGTTTCAAGCTTTGGATATCCGCCCCACTCAAGAACCCTTGCCTGAATCCAGAATGCCTCACCATTCAATGTGGTCGTCTTATCCTCGCCTAACATGTTCTGGAATGCATTGATCCAGTAAATATGTCCATCATCCTGACGGATGTTATCCCACTCATGCTCTGTATAGAACGCCTTTAAGTTAGGATATTTGTCTAAGTAATCATCCAAAGGCACCAGAACGCCGGCATCATACAGCTCTTTCATGGCACCGCCGCCATTGATGATATCAGGATAATCACCACCGGCAATGATTGTACCAACTGCTTCTTCTGAAGTCTGTCCGGTCAGGTATGTTTCTTTTAACTTCACGCCGGTCTTTTCTGCGATGAGCTGTTTGATTTCATTATCCTCAGTACGCTCTACCGTAGTCGGTTCTGCAATGAAAACAGAAAACTCCTTGATTTCATCCTTTCCGTCGCTGCCACTTCCTGCACTGCCGCTGTTTCCACCATTGCTTCCACCGCCGCAGCCAGTCAACGCCATGGTAGAAGCCATCATTGCTGCTGTCAGCCCCATAAGTACCTTTTTCTTTTTCATAAAATTCTTACCTCCTAAACTGTTTTATGATTGCACGAACATATATCGTTCAGAATATTTAGAAACAGAAAAATTACGTTTCAAAACTCCTTGTAACATTTTCTATCCTTCACTATATGCATTATATAACCGGTGGAATTTCTTTTCTCCCGACAAATTATAGTGATAAGTTGGAAAAAGTTTAGCTTTTCCGCGCCGCCCGCATGTTGCCGAAGGCAGCTAATTTCAATATGCGGGCGTGTGCATAAAAAACCGCACGCAGAACTTCCCAGTTCCGCGCGCGGCCCTTTATTGTCATTGTGATTAGCAATATAACAATATCTTAAGATGATACATTCCAATTTTTATTTCTCAAACTTCTTTGCTGCTTCAATTCTCTTGTCAAGCTCTGTCTGCATCTCTGCAAGGAAATCTTCCGGCTTGCACTGCTTATAAACATCCATGTACTCGCTCCAGCCCTTTTCAAAGTCTTTTGACATAACGACTTTCGGCAGGTACTCATGCTTTGTCTCGCCCATCTTCGTCCAAGCAACACCACCCGGTGTATCTGTTGTCAGGTTGTTACTGTAAGAGTACATTGGGAACCATACACCAACCTTATTTACAGAGTGCATCAACTGTGGATAAGTTGTTACTTCATATGCTTCAAATACTTTCTTTACTGCATCCGGAAGCGTATCCATGAACTCGGAAGGCTGCTGTGCAGGCTGCATAGCATTCTTTCCATCCCTGCTGGTTCCCTGATACTGAGGGAACTGTGCGTAATCACATACATGTTTTGACTTGTAATCTGAATTAGATGCCTGATCTCTCTGCTCTTTTGTTCTGTAGAACAATCCGTCATCACCTACGTTGTAATCTGTTCCTTCAACACCCCAGAATCTCAGGTTGTGAAGTTCCTGTCCTAACAGGTCATCCATGAACTGGAGAACTGCTTCCGGATCCTTACATGCTGTCGTGATAGCAACACCACTGGAAACATTTAACTCACCTGTAGATGTGTACCACTGGTTCTCCATGCCTTTTTCAATCGTCAATGCACATGGAATGTAGTTGTAACCGTACTGCTCTAACTTCTGCTGTTTAAATACATCATTGATGGTGTATGCAAAATCCCACCACTGGTCAACCATACCAAGTACGCGTCCGGTAGAAAGCTTTGCGATGTACTCATCATATGTCTGTGTGAATGACTCAGGATCCACAATGCCCTTCTTATACTCCTCATTTAACTTCTGGAAGTATTTTTTAGCAGTATCTGTTGTGTTATAATCCACAACCTTCTCTGTTGCAGGATCTACCATGACAGAACCATCGTTTGGATATCCGTCTAAGAACTGTGGTGCATTCTCAAGACAGAAATAACGCCAGTCATCGCAAAGAATCGTGTACGGAATGTTCTTTGTTCCGTCATTCGTTGTAGGATTCTCTTTGTTATATCTCTCAATCAAGTCGAAATAATCATCCATTGTCTCAAGCTTTGGATATCCGCCCCACTCAAGAACTCTTGCCTGGATCCAGAACGCCTCACCATTTAATGTGGTCGTCTTATCCTCGCCTAAGAACTTTCCGAATGAGTTTACCCAGTAGATATGTCCATCATCCTGACGAAGATTGTCCCACTGCTGGTCAGTATTAAATGCTTTCAGGTTCGGATATTTATCAAGATAATCATCTAAAGGAATCAGTACACCGGCATCATAAAGCTGTTTCATTGCATCTCCACCATTGATGATATCCGGATAATCTCCACCTGCAATGATGGTACCGATTGCTTCCTGTGCAGTCTGTCCGGTCAGGAATGTTTCTTTTACTTTCACACCGGTCTTTTCTGCAATGAGCTGTTTTACCTCATTGTCATCTGTACGCTCAACAGATGCAGGCTCTGCAATGAACATGGAGAATTCTTTAATTTCCCCCTTTGATTCCCCGCTTTCGCTTCCTGAGCTTGCCGTACCACTGTTACTGTTATTAGAACCACTTCCACCGCAGCCGGTCAGAGCCATTGTTGAAGCCATCACCATAGCCGTAAGCCCCATAAGTACCTTTTTTTTCTTCATATTTCCTTACCTCCCTAAATATGTTTGTTTACGCTCCACACATTCGTGTCTGCGTTTCCTGTTCCTTTCATTACATGTATTATATCCTCTGGCAGATTTCTTTTCTCCCGACAAATTATAGGTATAAGTCGGAAAAAGTTTAACTTTTTCCGGGTAACATACAGATGGTCCATAAAAAGGTTATTTTGCAAATACCTGCTTTAATGCCGGATACAGCATCCGGTATTTCTGGTATGCTTTTTCGTACTTTTCGACTAATTCTGCGTCCGGCTCCTCTGTCTTCTTTACCTTCACAACCTTATCTGCCACAGAAAGCACGTCCGGATAAGCACCGGCTGCCACCATTGCAAGCATTGCTGCACCGGCTCCCGGTCCCTCCTCCGACTCAGGAATTTCTACTGTCATATTCAAGACTGCGGCAATGATTTTTCTCCATAACGGGCTTTTTGCGCCGCCGCCGCAGATTTTTGTCACCTTCGGGGCAACACCTGTGGACCTTGCTGCCTCTAACATATCCCGCACAGCAAAGGCAACTCCCTCAAACACTGTCTGTGTCATATCCTCTCTGGTAGTCCCAAGGTTCATTCCAAAAAAGACGCCCCTTGCATCCGGATCATTCCATGGAGAACGCTCGCCCATCAGATACGGAAGGAAGTACACTTCATTTTCCCCAAGCTTTGTAATATTCTCCTGCTCTTTTGCATACTCACTGGTATGGAGAATTTCATCCATCCACCATTTATTACAGCTTGCAGCACTTAACATACAGCCCATCAAATGAAAGCTTCCGTCTGCATGGCAGAAGGAATGGAGTGCATTTCCTTCATCCACACAATATTCATCCGAGGTCAGGAAAAGCGTTCCACTGGTTCCCAGAGAAACATTGCATGCCCCCGCTCCCACCGTTCCTGTTCCAACGGCCGCTGCTGCATTATCTCCTGCTCCTGCCGCTACAACGACATTTTCAGAAAGCCCAAGCTCACCGGCAATTTCCGGAAGCAGACAGCCTGTCTGTTCATAACTTTCATAAATCTTCGGCATTTCAATATGGGAAATTCCACAGATTTCTAACATCTTTTTCGACCAGGTTCTGTTCTTTACATCAAAAAACAACGTTCCTGCCGCATCCGAAACATCTGTACTGTACACACCAGTCAGCCGGTATGCAAGATAATCCTTTGGAAGCATGATTTTTTCAATCCTTGCGAACAGCTCCGGTTCTTCCTTTTTCATCCACAAAAGTTTTGGTGCCGTAAATCCGGCAAACGCAATATTTCCTGTTTCCTTTACCAAAAGCTCTGTTCCAATGACTTCATTTAATTCTTTTGTTTCCTTTGTCGTCCTTCCGTCATTCCAAAGGATTGCCGGGCGGATGACCTTGTCTTCTTTATCTAAGATCACCAGTCCATGCATCTGGCCGCCAAAACTCATTCCTCTTACTTCTGATTTATCACAGCCTTCTAACAGTTCCTTTAATCCTGCCATAGTCTGTGCGAACCACTCCTCCGGTGACTGCTCAGACCAGCCGGATTTCGGAAACATAAGCGGATATTCCTTTGAAACAATGTTGTGAATTTTTCCAAGCTCATCCATCAGCACCAGCTTTACTGCTGACGTTCCTAAGTCGATTCCAATATACAGCATAACATCCTCCTGTTATTTTTCTTTTCCTTATTCTCCCACAGGTCATTTGACCAAGCACCTATTTCCAAATCCTGTACTGTCCGCTCAGTGCCAGATATGCAAAGAAATACAAACAGTTATCATAATATCTTCTGTCTCCGCTGCGAAGTGGTGTTTCCCACAGCTTTGTAAGCCATCTGCAGCCCAGCTCAAAAATCTCTTTCTCGTCTTTTTTCTCATAACAGGTCAGAAGTCCCTGTACGCTCGCTGCTAACATTCCCACCGGATGCAGTGCCGGTTCCTCCACAAAAGTTCCATCCACCTCATAGACTGCAAACGGTTTTTCCTGCTTATCCAAAAAACGCAGAAGTTTTTCCGGTGCTTTCTCCTGTCCTTCGGAAACACCGAACCAGACATAATCCAGTCCAATATTTCCTGCAGTCCGGTATGCATCACTAAAGAACCAGTCATGCCTGTCTGAAGGCCATGGAAGCTCACGGCTCATCGGGCTGCCATCAAATTCCCCATACTCCGGATTCATTCCTGTTTCCGGATGGCAGGCAGAAACCAGATATTTTCGGCTTGCCTTTGCTGCCTCTGCAAAAAACGGTCTGTCCTCCTCATAAGCCCAATGCGCAAACAGCTCGTAAAAATGAGGCAGATGATAAGATGCATCTGTAAAATCAATGCCAGGCACAAACAAAATCTGATGATTTTCATGATTCCACATCGGCTGTCCCGGAATCCCGTCTTCTCCCTTATGTATGCAGCTGTGCAGAATCTTTTTGGCATGTTCGGAATATGCAAAAATGCCGTCCCCGTCTCCCCATCTTTCTGATGCAAAAAACAGGCTCATGGCAAAAAATTCTTCTCCATCCGGAGCAGGACCATTTGCGTTTTTCTTTCCATCTGTTCCGCAGGACCATGCAAAATATCCGGCATTTTCCCCGGTATCCATCCACATATAAGTACATGCCCACTTCCAGAGCTTGTCAAATTCCTTCTGCATGTTACGCTGTACGCAGAGCATCATTCCATAACTCATGCCTTCGGTACGAACGTCATGATTTCCGGTATCCTCTAAATACGCCATATCCTCTCCGGCTTCATGGTAAAAACTTTCTTCTCCATAAAAAAAGTCTTTTGTAATCTGCTCTAATCTGGCTTCTGTTTCCTCCTCACTTTTCCCAATCCACCCAAAAAGATTCGGATAATTTCCTGTTTCATATGCACTCATGCTTCTTCCCTCCATTTTTATTTTTCTTCTATTATAATGTCTGAACTGTCATTTTCAGATGTCTCCTGTCCGCCAGCCACATGCTCCTCCTCCAGTTTTTTAAACAATGGATTCAGGATGATCAGGCTTAACATGGCAGGAAGCGTAAAACAAAATACCGCAATTACCGGGACAATGCGCTCAAAAAACTTTACTGCAAAGTAGCCTAACCCCCCCCACAAAAGCAGCATTTCCAAAGTCTTGCCATAATTTAATATCATTAAGATAATGGCATTTTTCACCGTCTGCTTCGGCGTATTTTCAAAGTGGGAAAGCAGCGGAAAAATATAAAGCACCACTGCTGTCACCACGACCAGAAAAACAATCAGAACGATTCTGTATATGTCTGCCTGGGATGCCGGCAGGTTCCTCGCCGTAATGATTCCCGCAATCATAAGACCATATGTGAGAAGCATCCCAAGCCACAAAATGGTAGCGTGACGGAAATTCTGACGAAAGGAAGCAAAATAGCTTTTTGTAATATTTCCCTCCTTATCCCTGAGAATCTGGAGCAGAAGATAGTTCATTGCCGTAAACGCCGCACCTGCTGTTATCACCGGAATACAAAGAAAAAGTGTCAAAAGATTAATCCACATCATCTGTGCTGCTTTTGTCAAAATCTGCATAAATTTACTGTCAATCCGAAACATTTCCTCACCTCCGCCATTCTTTTCTCTAAATCTCCACCTCTGTTTCCTGGCATTTCACGCCGGTCAGCTTCTCACTTCTTGCATCCGGCTGTGAAAATCCTGCATAAATCTTAAACTTCTTTCCACGAAGGGCGCGTTCGCCTTCCTCGTCTACGGTGGTGAATGCGCGCTTTCTGACCGAAATCTCTACTGTCTTCTTTTCCTTTTCAGAAAGACTGACTCTTTGGAACCCACAAAGCGCAGGATTTAAAATTGCCCATTCGTCATCCTCTGCCTTAATATATATCTGAAGCACGTCCTCTGTTGCCTTTCCTGTATTTTCCACTTCCACAGAAACCAAAGCACCATCAAATTCCCCATTTTCATCTATTTTCTTTTCCACGTTCAGCCCTTTTGCCGCACATGCGCCATACGTCAGTCCATATCCGAACGGATACAGGGCTTCCCCGGTATAATAACGGTAAGTACGGTTCTTCATGGAATAATCTTCAAAATCCGGAAGATCCTCTGTGGACTGGTAGAATGTCACCGGAAGTTTTCCTGACGGGGAAACCTCCCCAAAAAGAATCCTTGCGACTTCTTTTCCGCCTCTTGCCCCCGGATACCATGCCTGCACCACAGCCGCTGCTTTTTCATCTGCTTTTCTTAAATCCATGGCACTTCCGGTCATATTGACAAAAATCACCGGCTTTGTAGAATTTTCAAAAACATAATCAATCAGCCTCTGCTGTGCCTCCGGAAAACTCAAATCTCTCTTATCACCGGAAGCATCTGAATTTCCGGTATCGCCCTGCTCTCCCTCTAATGTCTCATCTAAACCAACCACCAGAACTACAACATCTGAATGATCCATCACAGAATGTACCTCAGCAAAACCATCCGGTACGCCCTGTTTGGAAAGCGGCTGGAGATTATCGTGATACAGATGGCAGCCCTCCGCATAAAGCACACGCACGTCATCTCCCACGTAATCTTGAATTCCCTCTAACACCGTAATATATCTGGAAGAGGTTCCATGATAATTTCCAATCAGTGCCGCCCGGCTGTCCGCATTTGGACCAATGACACTGATTGTCTTTATTTCCTCTTTTTTCAAAGGAAGGAGCCCGTCATTTTTCAAAAGCACAATGCTCTTATCCGCCGCTTTTAACGCAAGCGCAATATGTTCCTTAGACTCCACCACATCTAACGGAATCTTGTCGAATTCTGTCTCATCGAACATTCCTAACAGATATCTGGTCGTGAACAGACGGATGCAGGATTCCTTAATATATTTTTCATCAATCAGCCCCTTATCATACGCATTTAAGATACGTGCATATGTGCAGCCACAGTTCAGGTCACAGCCCGTTTCCAGCGCAAGCTTTACAGACTCCTCTGCAGTTTCCGTCACATGATGGCTTTCATGGAAATCGCGGATTGCCCAGCAGTCAGAAACATAATGGCCCTGAAAGCCCCACTTTCCACGCAGCACATCCTGCATGAGCGGCTTGTTCGCACAGCAAGGCTCTCCGTTCGTGCGGTTATAAGCCCCCATGACTGCTTCTACATCTGCTTCCTTCACACATGCCTCGAACGCCGGAAGGTAAGTTTCTTCCAAATCCTTTTTGGAAGCGACTGCATCAAAGAAATGTCTTTTCTCCTCTGGACCGGAATGTACGGCAAAGTGCTTTGCACAGGCTGCCACTTTCAAATATTCCCCGTCTCCCTGCATTCCTTTCACAAACTCCACGCCCAGTCTGGAAGTAAGATACGGGTCCTCCCCGTAAGTCTCATGGCCGCGTCCCCATCTTGGGTCCCTGAAAATGTTTACATTCGGGGACCAGAACGTCAATCCTTTATAAATGTCCCTGTCTCCATACTTTGTAAATTCGTTATATTTTGCACGTCCTTCTTCGGCAATGCAGTCCCCGGCTTCCTTTAAAAGCTCCGTATCGAACGTGGCCGCCATCCCGATTGCCTGTGGAAATACTGTTGCAGTACCGGCCCTTGCCACTCCATGAAGTGCCTCGCTCCACCAGTTATATTCCGGAATTCCCAGCCGGTCAATAGCATCTGCATCAAATTTGAGCTGTGACGCCATCTCTTCCAATGTCATTTTAGAAACCAATTCCTCTGCGCGCTTTCTCGCCTTTTCCCTGTCCATCGCTTTTCCTCCTGATATCATTATTTTTGAAAAGGGGCTGTGACAACTTCACACCCCCCTTTCATGTTATCTATACACTCATATTTCTTACACCACACCCATATTATACGTCCAAATAATATATCACTCTTTTACACCACCAATGGTCAGACCCGTTACGAAATATCTCTGTAAGAACGGATACAGGCACACAATCGGAAGCATGGTCACAATCGTTGCTGCGGAACGAATGGAAACCGGTGTTACAGAGCTTGCTGCATTCTTTGCACTGTCCACGCTTCCCGTCTGGTTCATGACGGTGGATAACAGTTTCATCAACTCATACTGGAGCGTTGTGTACTGCTCGCTCATTCTGTTGTAAAGCATGGCATCAAACCATGAGTTCCACTGTCCGACTGCCACGAAAAGTGCTACGGTTGCATAAACCGGCAGGCAGAGAGGAGAAATGATCTTTGCAAAAATGGTAAAGTAACCTGCACCATCTAACTGTGCTGATTCCTCTAAGGAATCCGGAATACCCTCCATATATGTACGAAGCACTAACATATTGAATGCGCTTACCATACCAGGAATGATATATACCCAGAAGCTGTTCGTCAGTCCCAAGGTCTTGAACAGGAGGAAGATAGGAATCATTCCACCGTTCACATACATTGTAATAACCCAGAACAAGGACATTCCACGCTTGAACAGGAAACGCTTTCTGCTGACAATGAATGCTAACAGGGCATTTGCTGCCAGAGAGGTCAGCGTACCGATAATGGTTCTTGCCACAGTGACCAGAGCACCCTGTACCAGACTCTGCTTCTGAAGCACCTTCTGGTAATTTTCTACTGTGAATTTACGTGGTAACAGATGGATTCCTCCCTTTACGGCATCCAGACCATTGTTAAAGGAAATCGCTACGGTATTTAATACCGGATAAAGTGTGATTACCACAAACAAAAACATGAAAATTCCTAAACAAATATGAAATATTTTATCACCCTTTGACTGTTTCATTTTTCACCCTCCTAGAATAATTTATCTTCACCTGTCTTCTTTGCTACATAGTTCGCAATGATTACCAGAGCGATACTAACCGCACTCTTGAAAATACCTGCTGCTGTACCGATGGAATAATCGAACTGGCTGATACCCCATTTCAATATGTAAATATCGATTGTCTGTGATACGCTCTGTACCAGACCATTTCCTAAGAGGTACTGAACTTCAAAACCTGCATTCAACACATTACCGATGTTGATAAGTAAAAGTATCATGATGGTTGGACGAATGCCCGGAAGTGTAATATGCCTGATCTTTGCCCATCTTCCGGCACCATCGATTGCTGCCGCTTCATAAAGGGAAGGGTCGATTGCCGTAATGGCTGCCAGATAAATGATGGCATTCCAACCGGTTTCTTTCCATACATTCGCAAATGCCACGATTGGCCAGAAATAACCCGGTTTCGCAAAAAAGTTGATGTTCTGCTTAATGAGCCCGAACTTCATTAACAATTCATTTACAATACCGGTTCCGGAAAGTGCATCATGAAGAATACCGGTCACGATAATCCATGATAAGAAGTGAGGCAGATAAGAAATCGTCTGCACTACCTTTTTCCCACCCATACTCTTCATTTCGTTCAAAAGAATGGCGAACAGGATTGCCATAACGAACGTTGTTACCAGATTCAGAATACCCATTGCAAATGTATTTCTGATAACCTGCAAAAAGGTATTGTCTGCAAACAAAAACTTGAATTTGTCCATTCCTACAAAATCAGAACCTAAGAAACCTTTGGCCGGCTTGTAGTTCTGAAATGCCATAATCCAGCCACCTAACGGTATATAGTAGAAAATCGCACCATATACAACGAACACTGCGGACCATAAAAGCAGAAATTTCTGACGCTTTACTTCAGCCCACGTTATTTTTTTATCCTTGCCTTTTTCCTTTGCCATACTGACCTCCTTATTTCACACCGTATGCCCTGACTTCCACGTTTCCAGCCCCTCTGTTTCATGCAAACGGAAAGCCTGAATATTTGTGAGAAGAAATTGTACAGGCAGCTTCTTCCGTTTTCTGTTCATCTGCCTCCGTCCACAGTCGTTCTTTCTTCATCCCAAACGTACTGCATCCGGCAGCCTTTCCGGTGGAGCCTGTAACACCGGCTTCTTGTGTTTTACTGAAATCATTATAACAAATGCTCTTTTTTTCTTCGCCCGATAAATTATAAAAAAAACAGGGATAAATTCTATAACGTTATTGTTTGTTCCTATACTTTTTCCTGTATTTTGTGGGGGTACATTCCCACGCCTCAATAAACTTCCGTACAAAATAGTCCACATCCTGATATCCGACTTCTTCTGCAATATCAAGCACCCTTTTATCTGTTTCAAGAAGCATTTTTGCCGCTGCGTCAATCCGGTAACTGTTCAGATAGTCCTTAAAGGACTGTCCGTATTTATTTCTAAAAATCTGTCCAAGGTAGGAGCTGTTGATAAAATACTTCTGCCCAAGATCCTTTAATGTCAGGTTCTCTGCATAATGCTCCTGTACCTCCTTTGCAATATCCGAAAGAATCCCCTTTGAAGATTTTTTCCGAAGCTGCAGAAGATAATCGGAATATGCAGTACAGAAATTATATAAGTGGCTCCTGCTTCCCCTGGTGATTCCGTTCTCTGAGGAAATATCACTGATATACTGCATGACCATATTCTGCTCCACCGATTCATCAATCTCCACTGCAAGATGGATCAGTTGGAACAGCATATAATCAATGTTCATGGAAAGCATCCTTCCATGCATCTGTTTCTTCTCCATTTCCGCAAAAAGAACATCTACGCCCTTTTTGATTGCCTTTTCATCATTCATGCGCACCGCATCCACAAGGGAATCTGCTGCCTCCTTGCAGATGGTGACACGCGTATTCTGCTGGTTGACCTGAATATCATCTTCATAATAATAAATCTCCTTCTGCTCCTGAAAACCCTTGAACGAGCGAAGCGTACAGGCACTGCTGTAAGAATACGCAAGTGATGTGACATCTTTGGCACATTTTCCCACCAGGAGCACCACCGGCATATCTAAATCCCGTCCTGCTGCCTTTTTTAATGCGGTAAAAAATTCATGCTGGTCCGCATACTTTTTCCCGAAATACGTTTTCTCCGAAACAGGCCCGCCATAAGCACCTGCCTCTTTTTCCCTGTCGCCGTCCGTTCCGGACAGCATATAATCACTAAATATAAAACCAATCTCATAATCTTTTTCATATTCCGAAGTATCGGGAATGCAATGGTCGATATCCCTGCCCAAAAAGAACTGCAGATTAGAAAAAATCTTTTCTTTTTTCTGGGATATTTCTTCATCTGTCATTTCCTCCAGAACATCCAGACGATCCATGGTGATATGGACAAAATAATTTTGTCCGGACAGCTTTAAATGCTTAGAAAGAAAAGCCGTCTGCTCCCCACTTGCCTTTCCGCGGAAGACCGCCCCAAGATACTGTGCCAGACAGGTTCGCACAAGCTGCACCTGTCTAAGCTCCTCCAGCGTATCCTGATTCTTTTTCTGGCACACCCGGCGCACCACCTCAAGAAGCTCCGATTTCTGTACCGGTTTCAGCATATATTCCATGCAATGATAATGCATGGCTGTCCTTGCATACTGGAAATCACTGTATCCGCTCAAAATCACAAAAGAAGCACTGCTTAAATTTCCCTCATACACCTTCTGTATAAGCTCTAATCCCGTCATTTCCGGCATACGGATATCACAAAATACCAGATCCACCTCGTTTGTTTTCAAAAACTCCAGTGCCTGCTTTCCGGTCGATGCTGTTCCAACAATGGTACATCCTTCCGTTTCCCAGTCAATCAAAACCTCCAGCCCCTGAAGGATCATTTTTTCATCATCTACCAAAAGTACACGTAACGCCATAAATCGCCACCACCCCTTCTGTCATTCCAGCCCCCATCTGCCACGTTTAAAATACTACAAATTTATGAAAAGCCGAATGCCTTACTTTTTATTTCATCTTTTCTGCCGGAAGCAGAATCACTAAATACGTACCAACGCCCTCCTCGCTTTCCAGCTCAAACTTTACCTTGTTTCCTGACATCATTTTTAACCTAAGACATGCATTGATCATGCCTGTATGTTTGCTTTCCCTTAACATATCCATGGTACAGTTATCCATCTGCTCCTGCAGGGCTTTTACTTTTTCCTCCGTCATGCCTCCGCTGGTATCCTCAATCTCAATCTCCACTGTTTTCTCATCCTGTTTTTTTACTGTCACAAAGACCCTGGTTTCTGTCAGCTTTTTATCTGTTCCATGCACACAGGCATTTTCCACAAAGGTTAAGATGGTCATCTTTGGAATGCAAAGCTCCAGACAATCATCTTCCACATCAAGCTGATAAGAAAAACGATCCCCAAACCGAAATTTCTGCAGCGAAAGATAATTGTTCACAAAATTGATTTCATTTCCAATGGTTTCATAATCCGAATCCCAGTCCACTGCCTGCCGCTCTAATACCGCCAGTTTTTCAATCATCTCCGCCGTCCTGCTCTCATGGTTCAAAAGACTGCTCATTCGGATGGTTTCCAGCATATTAAATAAAAAATGCGGGTTCACCTGCATACGCAGAGCCAGAAGCTCCGCATTCTGTTTCCCAATTTCCATTTCCTGTTTATGCAGACGGTGCTCGTAAACAGTCTTGATCAAATGATTGTTCTCACGCACCAGATGATTATAGTTCGCCATCAGATACCCTATCTCATCCTTCCCTCTTACATTTTTTACCTCCATCAGTTCTCCCTTTTGGTCCGCACCATGAAATGCCCTGCTCAATTCCCGGATTCTTCCGGTAAAGGAGCGGTTGATAAAATACAGAAGGATAAATGGCACAATAAGGCTCAGGCTTAAAAGCACAATCAGAATGCCTGCATTTTTCTGAATGGTAAATTCTATAAAGGATTTCTCTGTATCCAGAAAAATGGTCTGGAATTTTGTTCCGTACAGCTCAAATTCGTTCTGATAGGCCGGTTCCTCTGTTAATTCCATTTTTTCAAAATCGGTATAAAAACTGGTCGCCCTCTGGTTCGACCAGAGAATCCTTCCACCACTGCAGATATAAATCGGCTGATTGTCAGAAATGGCGTTGAACATGTCCGTCAGATAAATATACGGGAAGTCAATACGAATCAGCTTTTCTTTTGTGAGGCCCTGAAAAAAGCTCATTTCCCTGACAAATGAAACCATTTTTTTATTTGTGGCAGAATCTCCGCCAACATCCATATAATAAATACAGAGCGCACTGCTTTTTCCGGTATTTTTCCACATCTGGTACCAGATGGCTGACTTATTGACTTTCCAGACAAAACCTCCATTGATGATGGTGGGATTGTCTGAATACATGGTCAGCCTGCTGTTTCCGGAATCAAAGCTTTCATCAAAAAAGGTATTGTAAAAAAGTCTCTGCCTCTCTGTAAAATATTCAAATCCTGAATTATATTTTTTTTCCAAAAAAGCACTAATTTTCCGGTTCATGCAGATTTTATTTGATTTGAGTTCTGCTTCGGACAGAAGACGCCTGATATTGCTCTCAATCCGTTCCGAAACGACCTTTATGTTCTCGTTCTGCTCCCGTCTCTCCCCCTGCACCAGAGAATGAAGAAACACGCTATCAATAAGAAAAAGCGGGGAAATAATACAGACCACATATAAAACAATCAGCTTTTTCCGGATACTCATATCATTTAAAAGCTGATGAACGGACACTCGTTTTCTTTCTTTCATTTTTTGCCCCTCCTTTTCATGTACTCTCATTTTTATAAACTCAGACAGGCACATTCCTGACTGCTTTCTTTCATCGGGCAGAAAGCAGGGAACCGTTCAGCTTTTGCTGACACCCTTCCTTTCGGCGGCTCTGTGGATATTTGCAAAAGTGGGCAGGCACATCTTTGCCTGCCCACTTCCAGAAGACCGCTGCCGTTTTCTGCAGCCGAAAATCTTTTTTGACATTTGTTACAGAATAACATATTGATACTGCAAACGTCAAATGCTTTCTCTCGTCATTCTTTTTTATTTACTTGTCTTAAATGATTCTACCTTAGAGTATGCACCCTTCTTTGTACCATTCACACCGCGGACCTTTACCTTCACGCTCGTACTCTTCTTTAAGCCCTTGATGGTATATGTGGTCTTTGATGCTTTTACGGTCTTCCACTTTGCTTTTCCTGCTTTATATGTCACTTCATACTTCTTTGCATTGGCTGCCTTCTTCCATGTAATCTTTGCGCTTGTCTTCTTTATTTTGGAAGCCTTTACGCCTGTGACCTTTGCAGGTTTCTTTACGGTTACTGCAGCTTTCTTTTCTGCACCTAATGCTACGGTTCCAAATACTCCCGGAGATGCCCAGCCATTTCCAGATTCATCAAACCAGCTCAGCGTACCTGCCCTGCTGCCAGAAGCATCTGCATCATTGATCTGGAACTCTAAACCTACCAGACTTCCCACAGCCGGCTTGATATCCGTCCACTTGAATGCAGCCTCGACTACATAACCCTTATCTGTCGTTTTTGCTGCAGATGTTACATTCTCTGCCTTACATTTTGTTCCATTAAAGGACTGCTCATTCTTATAACTGATTCTGTACTGTTTATCATCATCCTCATAAGCATCTGTCTTTCCATTGTTTTCATCAATGAAGACCTCTACAGAATCCTGTTCCCATGCATTTGCATTGTCTGCATTTAATACTGCATCATTTACTTCTGCATAAACATAAAGATTATTTTCATCCCAAAGTGCTTTTGCTTTTGCAGCTGCCTTTGCGCCAAGTGCAATCGTAAGCGGAATCGTTACTGCATTATCCCATGCTGCATCTTTTTTGCCGTCTACCTTGACCGTTCCCTTTGATACCTCTGCAAACGGCTTTACCACAGCCTTTGCATAATACTTACTGCTGTCATCCTGTGTCAGCTTCAGATCATTAAATGCTGTTTTTTCTGAACCATTCTGCACCAGCACATCCATCTTCACACTGTCTAAAACCTTTAAGCCGCTATACGCAAATGCTGCTTCTGCCTCATATCCGGCATCCGTCTTCGCTGCATCGCTTCTCTTTACAGTAACTTTCTGAATCTTGCCATCCTGCTCTAAGTAAACAGTTATAGCATCATCTGCATCCTCTGAGCTGTCCTCCACATCCAAAGCTACAGAAATCCCTTTGTTGTTCCATACAGGTACAAAAGATGCCTTCACACCGTTTCCTTCAAAGCTATAAGTTTTTCCATAATTATAATCCCCACTTTGGCTCTCTGTCAAAGTAATCTCCTGAATAGCAGGCTCCAGCTTGCTTGGATCCACCAAAGCCCAGAAAGAAGGCTTTACTTTGTAATTATCATCAAAGAGGAGCGGACACTGTCTGCGTGATCCGTCTGTACCGCCTCCTACAGAAGCTTGACTCTGCAGCCATGAATGACCATCCAGCACGCCCCATACAGTAAAGCCGGAAACGTCAATTCCATCCTCTTTATCCAGCCTGCAGAGTGTATCATACACCTCTTTATACTTATATGCCTGCTTTACATACTCCTGATTTAATGTTGCATCTGTTCCATCATATGCATTGCTTGCTGTAAAATCAAGCTCGGTAAGCTGTACCTTTCCAACGATCTTTGCATAAGTACGTACTGCTGTTTCAAGCTGTGCTGCAGTCGGTGACTCTAAGTTATAATGAGCCTGCATACCCATGCCGCTGATACGTGTTCCCACACCTGCTGCACCCTCTTTTGCTTTTACATCATTTAACAGCTTAGAAATTCCAATCATCTTCTTGCTGTCGCACTCGCCGTAATCATTGTAATAAAGCTCTAAGGAAGCCGGTGCATATTTGTTTGCATATGTAAATGCGTTAATGATAAATTCATTGCTTCCATATACCTTCCACCAGCTTGATTTGTTTCCATGTGTATCATCAGAAAGACTGTCGCCGCCTGCTTCGGTATCAGTACGATAATTCTCTCCAACGACTGCCTCATTTACAACATCCCATCCATAGAACAAATCCTTATATTTGCTGTCTGCCCCTGTATAATATGTAAGCATGGTCTTAATATACCATTCCAGGCGAAGATTCATCGTCTCTTTATCTACATATGACTTTGTTTTGTCATATCCCTCATGGAAGAACCACTCCGGAGACTGTGAATGCCAGACAAGAACATGACCACGTACACGTATTTTATCCTGTGGATGTGCCTCATTCCATGCCAGGATAGCATCTAACATCTTATCTGCCTTGGAATGGTCTAACGTCGGCACATCAATTTCTTTGCCGTTAATTTCTGCCTTAACAATGCTTCCTTCTTTATAAGCAGCATTGTTATATCCTAACATGCAATCCAGCTTTAACTCATTTCCAAGCGTTACAGCATTAAAATGCTTCTCCACCAGATCCATCAGTGTCTGGTCAGAAATCTCGTCATTTGTGAGAGAGGTTCCGATGATGGCATCTGTTCCCAGTCCATCTGCGGAAGCCATGGCACTCTTTAAAGAAGGAACATCCTTTTCAATTTCCTTCTTCGGCGTTTCGGTACGGACCATCTTAAATCCTGCCAGGCAATAATCCCCTTTTACGCAATCGCCGTTTCCATAATTGGTGCCCTGCTCAATAACGCGGATAACTAATTTTTCTAAATTATTCTTCCACTGTACCTTGAATGTTCCCTCAAATTTCGTCCACTTTCCAGCCTCTAACGTCTGGCTTGCCGTTCCGGTGATATCTGCAGAATATGAACCCATATAAGTGGTTTCTCCATCTGCCGTAAGTACCGGTGCAAAGCCCACCTCACGCTGCTCTGCAGGTGCATTCTTGTAATCATCGGAAAGCTTTACCCAAAATTCATAGTTATAAACTGCTCCGTTGTAATCCTTTACTGCGCTTGTGATATCCTGCGCAAAAGATTCCCATGTCTGTGAAGTTTCCGGATTTCTGTCAATCTTTCCGTATGTTTTTACATCCCCGAAGATTGGCGTATCACTGGTTTCTGCAGTGATTTTGGAATTTCCAAGCATTTCACACCACATGGAAGTATCTGCATTTGTGAAATTCCCGTTCTTAATGACATCCGGTGCTGCTTCTGTTTCTGCTGCCTGTACTACTGCCGCCGGGCTTACCGGAACCGTCACTGACGTAGAAAGCATTGCTGCTGACATAAGCATCGTGGCAAGTGTTCTGACACTCTTTTTCTTTCTCATACCTTTATTCACTCCTGTTTTTTATTTACAAAAAGAATCCCTCAAATTCTTTTTATATAAGCTTATTATAATTCCTAACCCCCTTGTCTAAAACAGGATAAAATAAAAAAAGCCCCCGACAAATTTTAGTATTTTCTCCTTTTTGTCAGGGTAACAGCATTTACTTTTTTCCTTTGTCCCTTTATAGAGAAGATTAGACATCTCTGATGGAACATATTCCGGAGCAGGTGGTATATATACAGCACCTCTAATATACACAGATACTTTTCTAAAATCATTTACATCTGTTATATTTTTATTGATATATTCAGCAATTTTCTTTATATAGTTTAAAGATAAATTTTTATTTATCTCTGTAATACATAATGAAATGCATATTTAAGATTATAGCTTCCAAAACTTCACCTACAGGACCATGCAGATTCTACTCCAAAATCCTGATTTCATTTTTTAAAAGATAAATTTTTTCTTCAAACTCCACATACACCCGATAGGTGTCCTTTTTTAGCTCATGCAGGGAAATCACGAATGGAAATTTCACCTTTTTTTCAACCATGCCGGTGTAATCCTGCACATAAGAATACTCCTTTCCCACCAGATAGACCTTGGACACGGTGCCTGGAAGAATATTGCACACATAAAGCTCCCCGCAGATCCTTGAGCTGCTGAAACACTCCCTCGGCACACGGGACGTTTCCGGCTCAGGAAGTGTTCCGGTAAACACCTCCGGCGGCATAATCGTTCCAAAAATGACATCCTTGGAAACCGGAACCACCTCACCATATTTTGAAATATTCGGTTCAAACTCCCAAATAGTATTCACACTTTTCTGTGTGTAAAGCGTGCGAAGCTCCTTCCCGGTTCCATAATCAATTTCAGAAATCCGTCCTTTCCCGTCCGTCTCATCCCTACACGTTCCGGAACATAAAAGAATTCCCTGTTTGTCCTTAGAAAAAAATCCGCTCCCATGCAGCTTGCAGTCTATCCAGCTGTTTTCTGAAACCGTCTGGAAACTCTTTTCCGCCTTGTCCACACGAAGAAAAACAAAAGAAGAATCCTCCGCATTTTTTTTAAAGACATGGATATCTGTATTATTTTTCAACTGATATAACGCAATATTTTCAACAGAAGCATCTGTTGTCCGGGACTCTGTGGCAGAAGGCTCCACCAGCATGACATCCTCCGGTTTCCAACAAATCTCATGCCCCGGTTTGTCCCCCTTTAACAGATACGGACTGACCGGTGTGTTTTCCCAGATGCCCTCCGGTGCAAGTGCCCAGACGATTTTTTCTTTTCTCCAGTCATATTTTAAAATGGTATGGAGCCTTCTAAGCACCATCAAAAGCTCGTCCCCATCACAGACAATTTTGGATACATGCACCCAGTCCCGTCTGGTCTTATTCTTTTCTCCCAGAATCTCCAGAAAATCCTTTTTCTTTTTAATATTTCCAGTGCTTTTGTCAATCTCAATCAGGCAGTCCCTGATATGCCCATCATCTGACCATGTGACCGCAAACAACGAATTTCCCTTCTGTGCCATCACACCGCACAGGGGAAAATCCAGAAGATAGGTCCGGTACACCCGTCCCATGTAATCCATTTCATGATAACGGCATGGCATTACATCTCCCTGCCCGTTCATACGGTTCGCCGTCCGGTCCTCATATAAAAAATGGCCGTCTTCCAAAGGAATCATTCCAATGTTGTTGGTGCGGAGCTGTATGGAATACCTGATTTTTCCCTCACAATCCACCACCAATGGATTAAAAGTAATTCCATTGATGAGCAGAAACGGAAAATGTGTACTCTGACCACTATCCGGTTCTATACAGGAAATATTTTTTCCCAGCACGTCACTGATTTTTTTGGGGCTTTCTGAAACATAAATCCGGAGCATCCTCCGTTTTACGACCTCGCCTTCCCGGTCTATCATTTCAAGTTCCACCCGGTTGCTCCGCTCCAGATAAAGCCCCATGACCGGAACCCTGTGCCTGGTGGCAAACGCTGTTTCTCCCACAAAATCAGCTGCCGGAATATCGCCAAGCACCC
>CADBMP010000222.1 GCA_902795775.1 uncultured Lachnospiraceae bacterium
ACCCGGGGGCAAATGTATTTCCGATGGTGCCGACTGGAAATACACTTGGAGATATGATTTTAGGATAAGGAGATAGTGTGAAAAATACTTCTAATACAGCAAAAAATGCTGTCTAAGAAGTATTAAGTTTCACACAAGAAAAAGTGCAAGAGCAGCACTTTTTCATATCTATTTTGAGCCGCATAAATGTGGCAGGGAGGATTATTATGGGTACAGAAGTAAAGAAACGTTATATTTCCCTTTATGTAGAGAACAGGATTGGAGTTTTGGCAAAGATTTCGGGCTTACTGGCTGGAAAATCATATAATATGGATACACTGACGGTGGGGGAAACGGAGGACCCAACGGTTTCCCGTATGACGATTGGGCTTACGATTGATGATATTACGTTTGAGCAGGTAAAAAAACAGCTCAACCGGTGCGTGGTGGTCATCAAGGTGTTGGATTTTTCTGAAATCCCGATTCATAAAAAGGAGCTTTTGTTTATTAAGGTTTCCGGGTGTGGAGAAAAGGATAAGGCAGAAGTGTTCCGCATTGCACAGGCATTTGGATTAGAGGTCATTGATTACGATAAAAGACGTGTACTGGTGCAGTGTGTAAAAACAGAAAGTGCCAATAATGATATGATACGGCTGTTCAATCAGACGTTTCCAAGCCGGATTGAGACAGTACGCGGAGGCAGTGTGGCAATCGAGGCAATTTCTACGAGTGAGCAGTAAAAATGGCTGGTTCCTGTCCGGAATTCCTGATACTGGAAAGACCAGTACATTATAAATTTAGAAATGATAAATCAGGCTGGCAGAGGTCAGATTCGCAGCCCCTTTGGATAATGGTTTTTTAAAATGCCATTTCCGGCTTTTCCCCATCCAAGGGAAAGCCCTTCAAAGCAGACCAGAACCCAGCCATTCAGGTTTTTGCCACAAGGGAGGGTTTCACCATGTAAATAAGCATCAGCCTGTGGGAGACTGCATTCTATGCTTTGTAAAAAGTCATCTGGTGTGGCTGCCTTTGCCAGAGCGTGGGCTGGTTCAAAGCGGTTCTTTTTCAGTGTGCCCAGATGAAGTCCTGCCCGTACTGTTTTTAGCTTTTCAAACGTATTCATGGCACCTGGGACCAGATATAGTTCATCTCCAAAAAGCTCAAAACGCTGTTCTTTTTCTGAAAGGACATGAGAAAGAATGCTGTCTGTAGTATGCACATGGTCAGAGGAAGTAGACAGTCCGGGCATATTTTTTTGTAAAAACTCCAGATAATCAGAGGGCGGCATTCCTGCTGTGCCTCTTTTTTTCTTTTCATTTCGTTTTATTTTGGCTTTTTTTCCTTTTAATGTATGTTCTTTAGAAGAATTTTCATTGAAAGAATCTTCTTTTAATGAATTTTCATGGTAAATTTGAGAGATTTGGTGTTCGTTTTGTTTTACCAGACGGGCGGCAAAGTGTCCTTCTCCTTTTAATTTATGAGGAAAAAGACGCATGGCTTCTTTTACATTTTTCCCGGAAACAATTCCTGTATCTTCCGGGAAAAAGTCCTGCCAGTTTTCTAAGGAAAATGCAGGATAATTATCTAAGAACCACTGGAGGATATCTTCATTTTCTGCTTTAGAAAAGGTACAGGTGGAATAAACGAGAATTCCTCCCGGCTTTAACATTTTTTCGGCGCATGCTAAGATTGTTTTCTGCCTTTTGGCACATTTTTCGACCTGTTCTTCAGACCATTCCCGGATGGCAGTTTCATCCTTGCGGAACATGCCTTCCCCGGAGCATGGCGCATCTATCAAAATTTTATCAAAAAATTCCGGAAAATGTTCTGCCATCCGGTCAGGCGTTTCGTTTGTGATTACGGCATTTAAGGTACCAAAACGCTCTAAATTTTCTGATAAGATTTTGGCGCGGGACGGAATGATCTCGTTAGATACAAGAAGTCCTTTTCCATGTAATCTTCCTGCAATCTGCGTGGATTTTCCCCCAGGGGCAGCGCAGAGGTCGCAGATTTTTTCTCCGGGAGCGGGGGATAAAAGAGTTACCACAGACATTGCACTCGGTTCCTGGATGTAATATGCGCCTGCAGCATGGAGCGGGTGCTTTCCCGGATGTTCTTCATATAAAGCATAATAGCCCTCTTTGCACCATGGCACAGGAGAGAGGGAAAATGGAAACTGCTCTGGCAGGATTTCCTTTTGTTTCAGAAGATTCATACGGAGTCCGTAAGCATGCTCCTTTTCATAGCTTAGGAAAAAATCTTCTGCTTCCGTACCTAAAAACTGCTCCATACGTGAGCGGAATGCCTGTGGTAAATTTATCATTTTATTATCCCCTTTTTGTACTTTAAATGTAACAGTTCAGCCTTCTCAAAATATCCCTCAAAAAATTTGATTATATCAAATTTTCTTCGGGATATTTTGGGTGTGACTATCATCACACATTAGGAATTCATATAGATTTTTCACTTGAAAACAAGTTTTCGGTGAAAAATCTATATG
>CADBMP010000223.1 GCA_902795775.1 uncultured Lachnospiraceae bacterium
CAGAATATGCTTCCCCGATTGTTTCCTGTGGAAACCAGACCGGAGAAGGATGGTTCTTGACCGGTGAAATGATTGAGTTAATCCATGCCGGTGTACCAAACATTGTATGCGCACAGCCGTTTGGCTGCCTGCCAAATCATGTGGTGGGAAAGGGCGTAATCAAAGAACTGCGAAGACAGCACAAGGATGCAAATATCGTAGCAGTAGACTATGACCCGGGTGCAAGTGAAGTAAATCAGTTGAACCGTATTAAACTGATGCTTGCAACGGCAAATAAAAATCTGAAATAAGCCGGTAAGCATCATTTCGTCCAGATTATATAAAAGCGATATAACGTCAATGCAATTAAATCCACGTGTTTCCAAAAAACTTGGATGCAAAAAAGAAAGAAGGAGAATTTTCCCCTTCTTTCTTTTTTATCTATTTTTCATTTAATATGGATAATAATATTTCTGAATAACAGGTACATTTTTATTCCTGTCTATGATATAAAAGCTGTCACCCCGGACAACATCTATCTCTGTAATGGCATTCTGGGTACACAGGACCACGTTCAAGAAATAATTTTTCGTAAGGTCTAATACTCCGCTGATTTTATTTGCAGTACAGTTCAAGGACTGCAGCATCACATTTTTACTAACATCCAGTTTTTCAATGGCGTTAAAGGAACAGTCCACCGTAGACAACATGGTATTTTTACTGATATCCAGCGAAACCAGCTTTCCTTCTGTACAGTACAATGCCTTCAAAATACTGTTTCCTGACAAATCCAGAGTAGTGAACAAATTTTTTGAACAGTTCAGCGTGGAGAGCAGCACATTGTTCTTTAAATTCAACTCCGTAAACTGGTTCTGTACACACTCCAGAGTCTGAAGCATACGGTTGTTTCCCAAATCCATTTTCGTCAGCTTGTTATTGTTACAATAAAGCGTTTCTAACAAAGGATTTTTCGTAACATTAATCTCCGTCAGAAGATTATTATCACACCGGAGCCATTGAAGCATTGGAAATGCACTCAGGTCTAGGGAGCCTGGCAGATACAGGTCTGAAATATTCAGCTTTGTCAGATGACCATTCGTCCATTCCTGACCATCCGGTACGGTACTGTCTGAACTGCTCGGCACACCATAATTCCTGAGAATAAGCTGCAATGCACGCTCCTCTGTTGCATCATGCGGAACCGGGGTCGGCGTTGGCACTTGTGTCGGCTTTACTGTTGGCAACGGTGTTGGTGTCGGTGCCAATGTTGGCGTCTGGGTCGGTATTGGTGCCAATGTTGGTGTCGGGGTCGGCGTGTTCTGTGTTGCTTCTGTTGCAGCCGGAGATGCTGTAACAGATGGTACCAAACCACTTTCTTCCTTCACCACAATTTTACAAGTATAGGTCTTACCTGATACCTGCGCACAAACTTTTGCAGTTCCCACAGCCTGAGCCTTTACCCATACGCTTGTCCGCTTAAATCCATATAAACAGATTTTACTCTGGCCGGATATTTTGCTCCAGCTTACCCTTTTCTTACTATTCCTCAATATGATATTTGCAGACTGTCCAACCCGCATATAAAAAACCTTCTGGTTCAACCTGACCCAGTTTTTCCACGGGACAGCAGAACTACTCTTCTGTGGTGCCAGCGATACTATAAGTGCAGACACCAATACAAGGGAAAGAAAAAATCTTCTATTCTTTCTCCTCTTCATGTTCTTCATAGTAATTTCCCCCTTTTTCCATCATTCTGTCATACAGCCCCGGCCCCCCGTTTTTCCTTTTATGTTTGCAATAAAGACAGGCTTTCTGTCAACCCAAATCTTATTTTTTAAAATATTCCCTGTCAAATACCGTCTGTTCCACCTGATTACCGGAGACTTCCCGTTCTGTCAACTTCTTGTCCACCTGTTGATTATAATTTTCTTTTTTCTTAAGCATATCCATGTTTACAAACGTCTCCGTCTTTTTCTTCTCTTTTTTTGAAAAGCCTACAAAGCTTTCGCCTCTTTCACTCATAAATCTCTGAAATTCTTCATAATATGCCTTATCGTAAGGATTTTCAACCGGCTTTGCTTTCACAAACAATCCATGTCTGTTCATTTCCAATGCCAGAACAGCAATTCCAAGAACCAGCACCAGTGTAACTACAAAGCCGCCCTCTACTCCATATACGCCTCCATGCACAATGTCATGCCCCTCTGCCATTCTTACAGAAAATAAAGAGCCTGTGAAACCAACTCCATGTCTTCCCATGATGTTTGTCTGGACAAAACTCCAGATTCCATGAAATGCGCCTACAAACCATATATTTTCAAACCGAAGGAACAACAGTCCCATAAAATACCCAAACAGAATCAGATTTGCATAAGAAAGAACAGATAGTTCACCGTTCAGCCCTTTAAAAAAGGCAAAAAATATGGAACTTCCCACAAGTGAGAATGTAACCGTATATCTTTTTGTCAGGGAAACCAAAAGAAATCCCCTGCACAATGCCTCTTCAGCCATCCCCTCCAGCAGATATCCCACAAAAAACAAAAACAGAATAGAAAGCTTTGTTCCTGCCCGGAAGACCACATCAATTTCTATGCTGCCAAAGAACACGCAAAGCATATATACCGTAGTTATCATGAGGATTCCCAGTCCGATTCCTCCAAAATAAGAAAGCACACAGGATTTTTTTACAAAACCCATGCTATAGACCTTCCTCTTTTCAATCTGCGTACAGTAAAAGATTGCCGCAATCATGATTCCAATGCTGGCGCACAGTGCCACACCGACCATCCAGTCCGGCATATCATGTACCATATCCAGAATCTTTTTTGTACTTACGCTGCCACTCCTGACCATTTCCCTGTATTCTTTATTATTAAAAAAATATATTAAAATTGCCGGTGCCTGAATAATACTGCCTGCAAAAGTCCCCAGAAAAAACAGAATTATTGCCACGATCATTTCCCGGAACAGGCTGTGACTCCTTGAAGTCATGGCAGCCTTGACAAAATCCGGCCGTCTAATATCCTTCATAACCATCCTCCATGCGCTGTTACGCACTCTTTTTTAAATATTCTGAAAGCTGTTCAATCGGAATCGGCTTGGAATATTTATATCCCTGTAAATATCTTGCACACATCCGTATGCATTTTTTTTCATCTTCTTCCGTTTCAATGCCCTCATAAAGAACAGAATACTGCATATCGCTGAACATATGCGCCAGATAAGACACGATTGTTTCTGATTTCACACTATTCATGGCCGCAATTACAAGAGAACGGTCAAACTTGATGATATCAAAAGGAAGCTCCATAATTCTCAGGAAGTTAGAATATCCCGTTCCAAAATCATCCAGATAAAACTTGATTCCATGCTCCTGTAAGCTCTCAATTCTGGACTTTAACATCAGAAAATCCCCTTCATCCTGTGTTTCCGTCAGTTCAAAAGCAACCTTTTCATACGGAGTTCCTGTCTCCTCAATGATTTCTTCCACTTCTTTACAAAAATTTTCATCATGCAGCTCTGCAATCGAAAAATTTACAGAAATACGTTTCACTACCAACCCCGCATCCAGAAACTTCCGAATCTGCACACAAGTCTTATGCAGGATAATACGACTCATTGTATGGATATAGTCATGCTCCTCAGCCATTGGGATGAATTGATCTGGAAAGACCATCCCGATTTTTTCTAACTTCAAACGCATCAAGGCTTCAGCAGTATCAAAGCATTCTTCGGCAATGTTATATACAGGCTGACAAAAGACAATGATTCTTTCGTCATTTAAATCTGCTTTTTCATGAATATCTTTTAATTCACTTAAAATGTACTGTATTCTTTTTTCCGCAACAGTATCCTTTTCTTCCGTAATGTCTTTCATGCCGTTGCCTCCTAACCTCTCAAATAATCATACATTTTTATATTACCACAAATCCGTTTAAAAAGAAAGTTTTTTCTCTGGGATATTTTGAGAAGGCTGAACTGTTACTTTGAATTAACCGGACTTATGATATCAGCCTAACATCTTGCATATATGTATTTTGGGCAGATATCATTTAATCCAGATTATAAAAAACGATATATTAGTACATATTACACGCATATTTTTCCAAAACCGGCGCATACTAGAAGCAAATGCTGTTGAAAGGAGAAAAATCATGAAAAATCAAGATAGTATTCATTTATTACAGGAATGTGATTCCGGTGCAAAAATGGCAGTTTCATCCATTAATGGTGTGTTAGATAAGGTGAACAACGTGACATTGAAATCCATCTTAAGTGACAGCAGGAACCAGCACGAAGCCCTTGGGAACGAAATCCATGCCGCATTGAACAGCTGCCACAGTGAAACAAAGGAACCCGGCATGGTTGCTAAAGGCATGTCATGGATGAAAACAAATATGAAGATGACTATGTCACCAGATGACAGTGATGCTTCTGCCGCCGATTTGATTACAGATGGCTGCAATATGGGCATAAAATCTCTCAACGAATATATGAACAAATATAAAAATGCTGATGAGGAATCAAAACATTTCTGCCAGAAACTGGTTTCCTTAGAAGAAAAGCTCTGCAAGGAACTGAGGGCATATTTATAAACGCCCGATTTCTAATTGCAAAAAGCCAAATCAGTAATGACGTTTTGCATGGCAGAAAAAAGAGCATCCCAATCGGATGCTCTTTTTTCTGTGTAAAACATTCATATCACCTTAATGGATGACCTGTCC
>CADBMP010000224.1 GCA_902795775.1 uncultured Lachnospiraceae bacterium
ATGGAAAAGGAGATGTCGGAAGATGAATGATGTGGTGTTTTTTTCTTATCTGCTGGTGATGGCGGGAGTGACTTATCTGGTACGTGCAGTGCCTTTTGTTGTGTTTAAGGGAAAGGTGAAAAGTGAATTTTTTCAGACCTTTTTAAATTATATTCCGTATGCTGTGCTGGGGGCAATGACTTTTCCGGCTGTTTTTTCATCTACGGGTGATCTGTGGTCGGGAGTTTTCGGAACAGTGGCGGGTGTGATTTTTTCTTATATGAAAAAAGGACTTTTGTTTGTGGCGATTGCGGCAAGCGTGGCAGCCCTGCTGGTAAAATGTGTAGTCTTGTAAAGGGAATGCAGGACATAACTGTGCATCCAGAACACACAGTACGATAACCTGCTGGTAAAATATGCAGTCTTGTAAAGGGAGTGCAGTCAAATTTTCTTTGGGATATTTTGGGAGGCTGAACAGGCTGTCACAGGTAGTGAGGATGGAAAAAACAGGCTGGAATAAGGTCTTGCAAATTTCGGGATAGTGGAGTAGAATACAATACAATGGTCATATCATAAAGAATTGCTTGGAAAGCGGGGATAGAGGGATGCAGGCGAAACATAGATATATATGGATTTTTGGTGGAATTTGTCTGGCTTATCTTCTGATTATGGTTTTGGTGGGAAAGTATGTGCTTCATGAGTCGGATATAGAAAATGAAGAAGTTTTTACAACATCTGTACATTATTCGAATGATAATACACTTTCCACAGAAGAAGATTCTGTGGAAACGGAGCAGACGTATCAGATGGAGGGCAAAGAGTCCTTTGGAAACACAGAGGATTTGGATGGTGGAGCGGAAAGTGGACCGCTTTCGGATGTGCAGGTGGCATCTGCAGAGGATGCGGGTCTGGAAAATGTAGCACCGGCGGAAGGCTCGGAAAATAACGCAGGGTCAGAAAATGCAGCATCAGCGGAAGGCTCGGGAAATAAGGAAAGTGTTTCTGAAAAAAAGAAACCAAAGCCTACGGAAAATCCGATATTTTATGGTTATAAAAATGTTTCCAAAGAAAGAAAAAAAGCAGTCCGTCTGGCAAAAAAATATGTGGGGAAAATCAGTTATTACTGGGGCGGAAAGCCTACCGGAGAGGATATACTGGGAGAAACGGATCCGCATAGGTTAGACTGTTCCGGGTTTATTCAGTTTATCTGCTCCAAGGTACTGGGGGAACGGATAAATTCTGTTGGAGCCACAATTTTGATTTCTACATTAAATAAAATCAGCAAGGAAGAATTAAAGCCGGGGGATATTGGATTAAAACTGGGGACGGGTTCTCTTTATTTTGATGCAGATGGTAATGCATATCCGGATCCGGGGCGTGCTGAAAATGCAAATGAAAATCATATCAAGAATGCAAAGAAGCAGATTGGGCAGTTAAGACAGAAGAAATCACTGGCAGCTGATCTGATTCTGGAAAAGAAGGAAAAAATAAAGGAGTGGAAGGAAAAAAGGCTCTCCATAGTGAAAAAGGCGAGTGAATATGGAAAAATCCGTATTTCAAAATCAAAGTATTCATTTACTGTTTTGGAGGCAGAGGATGAAGAAGCAGAGGAAAAATTAGAAGAATACAGTGAAAGATATTACAATTACGGATGGCATATCCGCAGGGCGTTGAAAGCCATTCAGCGGTATCGCGAAAAAAGAACGGAATATGATGAGGAGATTCTGGCGCAGAAGAATATTATTAAGAAGTATGATGTTGCGATACGCAAAAGCATTGACCATGTGGGGCTTTATTGCGGAAAGGATAAAGACGGACGTGAAATCTGGTGTCACTGTTCTTCTTCCGGACATGGCGTGGTGTGGGAGAATACAGATTTGTTCCGGTATTATTACCGTTATTTTGAGTAGATTTCTTGATTTTATATTCTTGAAAAGCGTGCAGGGACAGGATGGCATTGAGGATGTATTTGCGATCATGATGGTTCCTGGAAGTCATGCAGGTATCATATGCCTGTGGGCTGCGGCATGTGTACAGTCCGGCGGGAAATGGAGAAGCTTTAAAATATAGAAATGGGAGGTAGAAAGTATGGAAATTATTGTAAATGGGGATAAGGTACATTGCGAAGAAAATATCACCCTGGAACAACTGATTGATAATCTGGGCTATAAGAAAAAACAGATTGCGGTAGAGGTGAACGGGCAGATTGTGGTGAAAGACAAGTATGAATCCTGCGTATTGGGACCTGCAGACTGTCTGGAAATTGTGACATTTGTCGGGGGAGGCTGAAAAGCCTTTCGGCATGGAAAA
>CADBMP010000225.1 GCA_902795775.1 uncultured Lachnospiraceae bacterium
TGCTTTTGGAATTTTGCAGCAAAAAAGAATCATTCTGATTGTGGTTTCGGTGTTGGTGTTGGGTCTGTTGTATTATTTTTATCGTAAATTACCGGACGGAAAACGGTATCTGCCCTTGAGGCTGTTATCGGTAATGCTGGTTTCGGGAGCGGTTGGAAATATGATTGACCGGATTCTTAGAGGATATGTGGTTGATTTTCTTTATTTTAAATGGATAAATTTTCCTGTTTTTAATGTGGCAGACTGTTATGTTGTAATTTCTATTATTGCAATTTTCTTCCTCTTTTGTTTTTATTATTCAGATGAGGAGCTTGAGAATTTTGGTTTTCGGAAAAAAGGAAATGACAAATTGCATTAGTAAAAAGAACTGATTAAAAGAGGAGTGAACAGATGGAAACCATTTTTTTTACTGTTTCAGAGGAAAAAGCCGGAATCAGGCTGGATTCTTTTCTTGTAGAAAAATTACCGGAATATTCCCGTTCTTATATTCAGAAAATGATTCAGGCAGGAAAGGTTACGGTCAATGAAAAACAGAAGAAAAATGGATATAAAATAGAAAAAGAGGATCGGATTTCTTTGCTGCTGGAGCCGCCAAAGGAGTTAGAAATATTGGCTGAGGATATTCCTCTTGATATTTTATATGAAGATGAGGATCTTGTGATTATCAATAAGCCGAAACAGATGGTAGTCCATCCGGCACCGGGACATACATCAGGAACCATTGTCAATGCGCTTTTATACCATTGTAAAGATGGTCTGTCCGGAATCAACGGGGTTCTGCGTCCCGGAATCGTACACCGGATTGACCAGGATACTACAGGCGTAATTGTGGTATGTAAAAATGACCGGACCCACAGGGATATTGCAGAGCAGTTAAAGGAACACACCATTAAAAGGACGTATTTTGCCATTGTACATGGTCATCTGAAAGAAGAAGAGGGAACCATAGAAAGCACTATTGGCAGGCATCCGGTGGACCGGAAAAAAATGGCAATGAACGTGAAGAATGGGAAGCATGCAGTCACGCATTATAAGGTGTTAGACACGTTAAATGGACGTTTTACCTATATTTCCTGTCAGCTGGAGACGGGTAGGACACATCAGATTCGTGTCCACATGGCCAGTCTGGGTCATCCGATTTTAGGGGATGCAGTCTATGGACCTTCTAAATGTCCGTTTCATCTGCAGGGGCAGACGCTTCATGCAGGGGTACTTGGTTTTATTCATCCGACTACAAAGGAATATATGGAGTTTCAGGCTCCTCTGCCGGAATATTTTCGGAAACTGTTGGATAAATTGTCTTTGTAATCGTTCTTATTTTCATTTTCTGAAAATAATGTTCCAACACATATCCATATATGCAAGATTTTAGGCAGATATCATAAGTCGAGCTAATTAAAAACTTCAATACAAGCAAAAACGAGTAGGAGAGAAAATTCCCTCCTACTCGTTTTTGCGTAGGGACACGGCGTTGGCAGCACTGCGTTTTTTGTCATCCTCCAGGGCAGCATAATGCTTTCTGGTCGTATTGACATCATTATGCCCCAAGACTTCTGCCACAAGGTAAATATCGTTTGTTTCACGATACAGACTGGTACCGTAAGTGCTTCTAAGCTTATGTGGCGTAATATGCTTGAAATTCGTAATCTGGCTGGCATATTCTGTGACCAGGTTCTCAATTGCCTGTACGCTGATTCTGCGCTTTTGTATGGAGTAAAAAAGCGCATGTTCGTGACCGGCAAGAGGCGTAATATGTTCTCTGGTAAATTCAATGTAATTTTTTAAAGCAGTACGTACTTCTTCACCAAAATAGACGTATTCTTCCTTGCCGCCTTTTCGCATGATACGGATGCGGTTTTCACGAAAATCAATATCTTCAATATCTAAGCCTACACACTCTGAAACACGTATTCCTGTGCCCAAAAACAGTGTAAAAATGGCAATATTACGTAGTTTATTCTGTTCGTAATATGCTTTTTTCCTGCCGGTTAATTTGGTTCCGGCGTTTTCCACCAGATCAAGGAGCTCCTGGACTTCCTCTGCATCCAGACGGATAATTTCTCTTTCGTGCAATTTTGGCATGTCTACAATAGTAGTTGGATTGTTGGTAATTAGTTCACGTTTTTGGTAATATAAATAAAATTTCCGTAAGGAAGAAAGCTTCCTGTGGATGCCCCGTTCGTCGTTGGAATAGGTTTTTCCGTCATATGTATACAGCTTTAAATATTCCAGATATTCCTCAATATCCACAGATTCCAGAGAATTTAAGGTTTCTAAGGTGATTTTTTCCATGTTATTTTCCAGTGAAGGATTTGCATATAACAGGAACCGGAAAAACGTCCGTATATCATAAGCATAGCCAATTCTGGTGCTTGCCGAGGAATTTTGTTCAATTCCACGGAAAAAATCTTTTGTAAATCTTGGAAATTCCTTTAATAATTCACGTAATTTATTGATGTTATGTGCGTTTTTGTCCTGATAATAAGTTTGTTTGTTTGATGTTCCCATAAAAGTGTTCTCCTAAATATTTTCTAAACAGAAATTTTAAGTAAATCTTTATTTAAGTAAATCTTTATCCATATTTGAATAAATCTTTATTTTGGTAAATCTTTATTTTGGTAAATCTTTATTTGAGTAAATCTTTATTTGAGTAAATCTTTATTTGAGTAAATCTTTATTTGAGTAAATCCTTATTTTGATAAATCTTAATTTTGGTAAATCCTTATTTGGGCTAAGTGTAATTTTGGCTAAATCATAATTTGGAACAAATCAGACTTGTATAATAACAGGTACTCTCTCAAATTATCATATAACTCTTTGAAAAACTGGAGTTTATCCCAGAGTTAAATCAAGGTAAATTACACGAAATAACTGTCCTTCCATTTCCGTCTATTATATATATGTGTGCAATAAAACTTTGTTTTTGTTGTTTAAATGAAAAAGCTTTTGTTCAAATTTCATTCGCATAAATCAAAGTTGTCGCTTGTCCAAAATCCAAATCAGTTGCGTAAATCAGAGTTTGCCAGTTGTTCAAATCCATTGCGTAAATCAGGGTTTGCCGGTCGTTCAAATCTGTTACATAAATTAGAGTTATGGATTATCCAAATTAGTTGTTCAGATATGGATAAATCAATTATTCATATGAGCTGTTTTAATGATTTTTTATGCTAACGGCCATAATTTGCAAGGATACGGTCTAAAATATCCAAATCTGAATGATTCAATGTCTGATTCTCAAGATATTCCGTTAAAAAACAAGAAACAGAACCGTTAAATAATTTATCGAATAAAGCATTTGTTTCAATTTCCTGGATTTTTCTTTTACTGATATTTGCCCGACAGATAAATCCCGGATCCTGTCTTGTGATTGCACCCTTATCAATTAGGCGTTTTATGACTGTATAAGTGGTATTTTTTTCCCAGCCAATATATTCTTTAATTATCTTAGAGATATCCTTAGCTGCCAGTTCTTTATTTGACCACAAAAGTTCCATAACATTTAATTCACCTTCATGTAAACGAATCTCTTTCATCTAAAATTCCTCCATATGGTATATTCTACTACTAGAGAATTGATTCGTCAATGGTAGAATTATACAAATCAAAGTTTCCGTCTATCGGCAGAATTTACTCTTTGGTTCGTCAGTGAACAGCTTCTGATTCTGTTTGTAAGACATAAATCGGCACAATAATAAAGCTTCCGGACTGAATGTAATCATTTGTCAAGGAATTGCAGCGTTTTATTTCTTTTACATAATCATTCACAGAGCCATATTCTTCAGAATAATACTTCTTGGCAATGCCCCAAAGAGTATCCTTTGACTGTACATATACGGATGCAAAATTTAATACCTGATGCTTTGCTGCCCTGGCATGATGAAGACCGGGAAATAAGAGCATAAAAATACATGCAAATAAAAAAATGCTAACAATGAAAACATAAGATATTTTTCTATTCCATATTCTTGTTTTAAAGATATATTTTAAATTTGTCATATGATACATAAGAAAAACCTCCCTGTTAAGCAAAATCGAATATCTGTTCGTAAAAATAATATAACATAAGAACAAATGTTTGTCAATAAAAATCGAACAGATTTTCGGTATATATAATGGGAGGTTAAGTTCATATGTCAGTGGAACCGGGTGCCTTCGGTCGTGCTGATTCTATGACATAGCCAAAAAATTAATTCAGCCAGTACAAACAGGAGGATATATTAATCAGTCTGAACAAACTGAAGCAGTTCTTGAAATTCGTTGATTTCAGGGACATTTTCTGTTATTGTTCCAAAACCGTAGTTTGCATGGATAAAAGGGCAATCTGCTTTTTTGGCAGCCTGATAGTCACCTTCTGTATCACCAACATATACAGTTTGTTCTTTTTTCAGACCGTTTCTTTTACAAATTAAGGAAATATTTTCTGATTTTTGCTTTTTTGTATTACCAAAGCACTCGTAATCTTCTATATAATCTTCTAAATGGTTTTTTTCCAAAACTAACTCGATATATCCGGTTTGACAGTTGCTGACAATAAAGAGCCGGCAGCCTTTTTCTTCTTTCAATTTCCGAATCGTCTCTTTTACATGGGGGTATCTTAATTTTTTTGTATTTTCTGCTAAAAATTTCTGTTCCTCTGCACAGCATTCTTCTAAAAGCTTTTTGCGTATTTCGGGAGTTACATCTGTAAAAAGGTTGGCAGCGATCACATCCATGGGCTTGCCAAATTGTGTCTTTAAAATTTCTGCATTTACCCGGACCATACTGTGCCCATCTGCTGAAATCGCTTTATTCCAGGCTTTTGCTACTACATCTGTCGTATTCCAGAGAGTGCCGTCTACGTCTAAAATAATGTTTTTAATTGGCTGGCTGCTTATTTCAATGCATTCCACATGGTTTACTTCCCTGCCACAGGAAGTGCAATAAAAGTTATGTACAATCGGATCTGACTGGTCACTCATTATGCTCAACTCCTTTTATGTTATACTTAGTAAATTTTTGTATGCCTTTGTGCATATAAAAGGGGGTGGCTATAAAACCACCCCGGAAGATTTTCTACACATTTTACTGCATTTTGTTACTTCTAAAACACCTCAAAATACTGGATTTTTTAGAATTTTCCTGCATTTGCAGCTTCCTCTACGGATACTGCTACTGCAACGGTAGCTCCTACCATCGGGTTATTTCCCATTCCGATCAGTCCCATCATTTCTACATGGGCCGGAACGGAAGAAGAACCTGCGAACTGTGCATCACTGTGCATACGTCCCAAAGTATCTGTCATACCATAAGAAGCAGGACCTGCAGCCATATTATCCGGATGCAGGGTACGGCCTGTACCACCACCGGAAGCCACTGAAAAATACTTCTTGCCCTGGTCAATGCACTCCTTCTTGTAAGTACCTGCGACCGGATGCTGGAAACGTGTAGGGTTCGTAGAGTTACCTGTGATAGATACACCTACGTTCTCCTTGTGCATGATTGCCACGCCTTCCTGTACATCATCTGCACCATAGCACTTTACAGTAGCACGAAGTCCCTTAGAATATGCCTTCTCATAAACGGTCTTTAATTCAGCGGTCTTATAGTCATATTCTGTTTCTACAAATGTAAATCCGTTGATACGGGAAATAATCTGTGCTGCATCTTTGCCTAAACCATTTAAGATTACGCGGAGCGGTTTCTTACGAACCTTGTTTGCTTTTTCTGCAATACCGATAGCACCTTCTGCTGCTGCAAAGGACTCATGACCTGCCAGGAAACAGAAACACTCTGTCTCTTCTTCCAAAAGCATCTTTCCTAA
>CADBMP010000226.1 GCA_902795775.1 uncultured Lachnospiraceae bacterium
GAATTCCTTCACTTTCTTTTTTCCTCTCAATCAGGGCAGAGGTTTTATAAAGATAATTTTTTGAAAGATCGGTTTCCTGTTCTTCCGTCAGTTCTTTTTCATACGAATAGAACTGCTGCTTTTCTTCCTGTTCCATTGCAACGGCTGTTATACCGGATATTCCGGTTCCGAACAAAAGACACAGAAAAAACAAGAGGAACATATATCTTTTTTTCTTCATGGTAGTTCTCCTAAATTATGATTTGGCCTCAATGAAAACCCGTATTCCGGCACCAGCATAAATAAAAGGGTGTACTTTTAATTCTCAAAGTAAGCATCTATTCCGTCTGCAATACCTTTAGCCATCTTCGTCTGAAATGATTTTTTCTGCAGCTTCCTGTCTTCTGACGGATTGCTCATAAATCCGCATTCAATGAGGGCTACAGGGATTTTGGACCAGTTCGTGCCGGTCAGGTCATCCCTTTTCACACATCCCCTGTTCCGGATGCCTGTTTCTTTACAGTATGCAGTAAGAATTTTATTGGTCAGTTTCAGGCAGCTGTTACTTAACTGACGAATGGCGAATGGATTTTGCAGGGAAGGGTACAGGCCGCTTGCGCCTTTTATGTTTCTGTTATCATTGCTGTCCGCATGAATCCGGATGCAAATATCGGAACCGCTTTTATTGGCTTTTTCTGCACGTTCTTTGTTGCTGATATTTACATTGTTTTTTGTGCGGATCATATAGACCTCATATCCACGGCTGATAAGCTCTTTTTTCAGTTTTTTTGCCACACGCAGGTTAAATTTATATTCCGGCACACCGGTCGCTACACCAGTGCATCCACCTGTGACCTTCAGTTTTCGTGTTTTGGATCCGGGTCCGATTGGTTCTAAACCGTTATTTGCTCTGGTCTGATGGCCGGCATCGATTGCAACTTTCTTTTTGCCGGTTGTTTTCAGTGTCTTTTGTTCCGGCTTTTTTTGTTTTTTTGAAGGAAGTATCTGCTGTTTTTGAAGATTCTTCACAGAAAGATTTTTCTGGGACGCAGAGGCAGGAATTGCCATCAGGCACAGCAAGGATAAGATACATAAAAGATATAGTTTGCGTTTCATAATAAAATCCTTTCTTTGTATTTTTGCCATCTGTGATCAGGTATTACGATTCACAGTCAGGAAAAAAATAACCACAGTAACGTTCTTTATTATACAACGAATCCGGATTCTGTGCAATCAGAAATTCATTTATTATAGTAACAACTGCTTTTCCATGTACTGCCGTTGCTTGTGATGTTTATGGCACCGCCCTCATCTGTCCGAAGTACCGGACTGTGGATGTGTTCCAATCGTTCCAAAAGCTTCTTATGTGGATGGCCATAGTGGTTTTTTCTGCCGCATGAAATCAGGCACAGTTTTGGGGAAACCAGGCGGAGCAATTCTTCTGAAGTGGAATTTTTTGAGCCATGATGGGCAATTTTTAATACGGAAATTCCTGTCAGATGGTTCTGGTATTTGAAAGAACGAAATGTTTCCAGCAACGCCTGCTCCCCGTTTTTTTCCAAATCACCGGTAAGGAGCATGGAAAAGCTTTGGTAAGACAGAAAAAGAGTGGTGGAATATGCATTTGCAGATTCTGCAGGGAACCCCTTTTTTGGGTGCAGGCAGAAAAGTCTGGCATTTCCAAGTGAAATGACATCTCCGGCATGTAAAAAACAGAGTGGAATCCCTGCTTTTTTTACCAAATGTATCATGTTTTTATAATTATTTCCAACAGAGGTTTCTGATGGCTCCGGTAAAACATACATGTTTACGGAAATACCATTCTGTTTCAGATTTTCTAAGATTTCCTTTTGTCCCAGAATATGGTCGTCATCCTCATGTGTCATGATCATCATATCAATGGTCTGGATTTTATTGTATTTTAAAAATGGAAGAATCCGGTATTTTCCGACCTCTGATACAGAGCTGCTGCCACCGTCAATCAAAAGGGTATGTCCGCTTTCTGTCTGCAGAATCATTCCATCTCCCTGGCCTACATCAAGTAAAGTGTAAGAAATCCCCTTTATTTCCGGTCTTTGAAATAAAAAGAAGACCGAAAAACAGATGATACAGCAAAAAGCAGCTTTCTCCATTGCAGCAAACTTTTCCTGTTCGTAAATTTTTTTCCAAAAAAGCAGCAGAAGAATGCAAAGGCACAGGCAGTAAAGGAATATCCGGACAAGGGAAGGACAGCCTGTAATATATACCGCATTGGGGAGCTTTTGTATCACTTTACAGCACGTCTGGTACAGTAAAAGAATTACATGGACCGGAAAAAGGAAGATTTTTGCCGGCAGGAGAGAGAAAAGACCAATGATGCCGCCCAGTGCCGCACAGACGACTAATACAGGTGCGAATGGGAGCAGGACTGCATTTAAAAATACGCTGTAAACAGGAACCTCATAGTAAAAAAAGGCAAGTACGGGAAGCGTGGAAAGCATGACAGAAAGACTGCAGAGAAAGGAAGAACAAATAAGATGTTTCAGGAAAAAATAAATTTCAGCCCCAAAAAACGTGAATTCCCTTCTTTTACGGGTTTCCCTGCGTTTTTTGGCTTCCTGTTCATAAAGGGTTCCGTAAAAAATCCCGTTTATAACCGGAAATACAAATACTGATCCTGCCACCGCACTAAAGGATAGTAGAAAGCCGGAGGAAAAAAGTAAATCTGGTGACTGCAAAAGAATAAAAAGGGCACTGACTGCCATTGCCGTCGGAGGATCGTAAGATCTTCCCGCCTGTCTGGAAAGCAGCAGAAGGAGCATCA
>CADBMP010000227.1 GCA_902795775.1 uncultured Lachnospiraceae bacterium
ATGGCCGCGGCACCATATGCAGGTTTCATTTCAATACCGTACAGCCCCATTGCAAGCGGGATGCATACAGCATTGTAGATGAACGCCCAGAAAAGGTTTTCATGGATATTCCGGATGGCTGCCCGGCTGAGGCGTATGGCAGCAGAAACATCCGTCAGACGGTTCTTCATAATAACGATTTCGGCAGCATCGATTGCGATATCTGCACCGGCCCCGAGGGCAATGCCGGTATCAGCCGTAGTAAGCGCAGGGGCATCATTGATACCGTCACCTGCCATAAGTACCTTCCCCTGCTTTTTAAGCTCAGATATCTTTCTTGATTTCCCCTCCGGAAGAACTCCGGCAATGACCTTATCGACACCTGCCTGTCTGCCGATTGCATTTGCTGTACGTTCATTGTCGCCTGTAAGCATGAATACATTTATTCCCATGCCTTTTAGTTCGTTTATGGCAGCTGCAGAGTCGCTTTTTATTGTGTCGGCAACGGCAATGATGCCGATAAAGCGGCCGCCCTTTGCAAACAGCAGGGGCGTTTTTCCCTGGTCAGAAAGCTCTGTTATTTTTGCGGCATGGCTGGAAGGAATGTCATATTTTTGTGAGATATAGTTATAGCTGCCGCCTTCCAGCACATCACCATCAAGCACAGCCGAAAGTCCGTTTCCGGCAAGAGCCTTGAAATCCCGGACTTCCGGAAGATTCATGCCGGAAGTTTTTCCGGTCACTGCCTTTGCAAGAGGGTGTTCACTTTTGGCTTCAAGGGCTGAAGCATAAATGAGCAGCTCATGTTCCGTGATTCCAAAAGGGATGATATCTGTTATGTCAGGCTGTCCCCTGGTTATGGTCCCGGTCTTGTCCAGTGCGACGATGTTCGTCCGTCCGGCAGCCTCCAGCGAAGCGGCGGTTTTATAAAGAATGCCGTTTTTGGCTCCCACACCGCTTCCGACCATGATGGCTGTTGGAGTGGCAAGCCCAAGGGCGCAGGGACAGCTGATTACAAGGACAGAGATGGCTCTTGCAATGGCAAAGCCAAATTCCCTGCCGGCTGCCAGCCAGCCAATGAGTGTCAGAAGTGCTGCCGTTATGACGGCAGGGACAAATATTCCCGATACCTTGTCGGCGATTCGTGCGATAGGGGCTTTTGTGGCGGCTGCGTCCGAAACGGTTTTTATGATCTGCGAGAGTGTGGTATCTTCACCGACCCTTGTGGCCATGCAGCGGATATAGCCTGATTTGTTTATGGTTGCTGCCGAGACTGGCGAATTTTGGGCCTTGTCAACGGGTATGCTTTCGCCTGTCAGGGCTGATTCATCGACCGATGAGGAACCATAGACCACAACGCCGTCCACAGGAATGCTTCCGCCGGGCTTTACTACGAAAATATCCCCTTCATGCACGTTTTCAATGCCGGTTTCAATTTCCCGGCCGTCCTGGTAGAGAACTGCTGTTTTCGGGGCAAGTTTCATAAGACCTTTCAGCGCATCGGTAGTCCGTCCTTTGGACATGGATTCGAGCATTTTTCCGATGGTGATGAGCGTTGGAATCATGGCTGCTGATTCAAAATAAAGGTTCATCCCGTATTTCATGACGATATCCTGTTCGCCGTTTCCCTGGGCAAGGATCATGATGAAAAGCTCAGCTAACGAGTATCCGAAAGATGCACCGGAACCCAGTGCGACAAGCGTGTCCATATCAGGGTGTCCCTGAAAGAGCGATTTCAAACCATTTTTGAAAAATTTTGCATTGATGCCCATGGTAATGATTGCCAGCAGCATTTCAAATAAACCAAGGAATACCAGGTTGTCAAATGCCGCAGGAGCAGGAAATCCCCACATCATATGTCCCATGGAAAAGTACATCAGCATAAGCAGCACTGCTGCAGATTTTATGAGACGTTTTCTAAGCTTTGGCGTTTCGGTATCCTTTAACACATCATCATATTCTGTTGTTTTTGCTGCGGCCTCTTTTTTGGAAGCACCGTAGCCTGCGTTTTCAACCGCATGGATGATGTCTGTTTCTGAGGCAGTACCTTCCACTCCCATGGAATTAGTAAGAAGGCTGACCGCGCAGTTTTTCACCCCGGGAATGGAACGAACTGCTTTTTCGACTCTTGCACTGCAGGCAGCACAGCTCATTCCTGTTACATGATATTGTTCCATCATAATCCTCCATAATAATCCACCATGCTTATTTCATGATTTTTTGCAAGGTATCTGTCAGCTCGTCAATGATTTCCTCTTTTCCTGCGCGGATATCATTTACGACACAGGTTTTCATGTGCGAAACCAAAAGAACCCGGTTAAAGCTGTTTAGGGCACTGTTGACAGCGGATACCTGGGTGATGATATCAAGACAGTACGCATCGTTTTCAAGCATTTTTTCGATTCCCCGGACTTGTCCTTCAATTCTTTTCAGCCGGTTCATCAGCGACCTGAATTCTTCCTCACTGCGTTTCTTTTTCTTCTCGCAGGAAGTGGTTTCGTCGTTTGGTCCGGATGTGCAGCAGCAGACTTCCTTATCAGCCATATTTGATATACCTCCTGAATGATTTTAAATAGCGTGAAAGTTATTTTCTGTATTTTATGGGTGCATTATATACCCCTATGGGGTATTTGTCAAGGGCTCTGACAAAAAATCAGCATCTTGTAAACACCAGGAATCCTGTGTATAATAGTTTCATATTTGTTACTGTGAATAGGAACTCATGTTTTGGAATTTACAGGTCAGCAGGACGAAAGGAAGATGGTAAAATATGGATAAGCTGGAAAAAGATTACATTGTAAGGGCTACGGCAGCAGATGATGCGCTTCGTGTATTTGCTGTAACTTCAAGGAATATAGTGGAAAAAGCGAGGAGCATCCACAATACAAGTCCGGTGGCAACAGCGGCATTAGGGAGGCTTTTAACAGCCGGAAGCATGATGGGCAGCATGATGAAAGGGGAAAAGGATGTCCTGACATTACAGATTGAGTGCGGAGGCCCAATCGGAGGGATTACGGTGACAGCAGACGCAAAGGCAGATGTAAAGGGATATGTAAATCGGCCTGCGGTCATTCTGCCGGCAAATAAAGAGGGAAAACTGGATGTTTCCGGTGCCATCGGTCCCGGTTTTTTGCATGTGATTCGTGATATTGGCATGAAGGAGCCGTATAACGGGCAGACGGAGCTGGTGTCCGGTGAGATTGCCGAAGATTTGACATATTATTATGCTACATCTGAACAGGTACCTTCTTCTGTGGGACTGGGGGTTCTTTTGAACAAAGACAACCATGTGGAGCAGGCGGGTGGATTCATTATTCAGGTGATGCCGTTTGCGGAGGAAGAAGTAATTTCAAAGGTGGAAAAATCTTTGCAGCAGATACATTCGGTGACAGATTTTTATAAACAGGGCATGACGCCGGAGGATTTAATTCATCATCTGATGGACGGCCTGGAAGTATCTATTTTAGAAAAAATGGATACCAGATATGCATGTAATTGTTCGCGGGAGCGTGTTTACAGGGCAATAGCAGGAATTGGGAAAAAAGATATTGAGGAGTTGGTCCGGTCGGGTGAAGAAATAGAAGTAAATTGTGAATTTTGTGGCTCCCATTATTCTTTTACTACAGAGGAATTAGAGGCATTGCTTGGTTGATTTCATGTATGGTCCCGGATGTACAGAAATATTGGATTATGGAAAGAAAACAGGACAGGAAACATATGAACGGGAACAGACCGGAAAAGAGACGTGATGTGTCGGGAAGGTCAACGGGATGTACAGGATAGGAGTGGAAGGAATGGCAGGAAAAAAAGTTTACTGGCAAAAACAGGCTTTATTTGTGATGTTGTTTGCGCTTTTATTATTTTGTGTATTGAAAGAAGAAAATCCGAAGGAGGCGGAGGCATCTGCAGTAGGAATTGTGTCTGTCAGCGGCGGAACCATGTTAAAGGTCAGGACAGGTGCCGGTACGGATCATGCACTTTTGACATTAGGAGGAACCGGGGTAACGCTTTCTAATGGCGCAAAGGTAACGATTACCGGAAAACTGGGGGACTGGTATCATGTAAAATTTAAGTTCAATACAAAGACAGTAAAAGGATATGTATCTGCAAGATATGTGAAAGTACAGACAGGGGCAGTCATCACAAAGGTTTATGGAAAACTGAACCAGACCTGCAAGATGCGGAGGAAACCTGTTTCAAAGGGATCATATTTGAAATTGAACGATAAGGTCATTTCTTTGAAAAAAGGGAAAAAAGTCCGGATTCTTTCCGAGGAATTGGAGGGGACAAAAAAATGGGTCCGGATTTCCGTAACGGTTTCAAAGGTTACATGCAAAGGATATATTCCTTCAAAAACAGTGGGTCTTCTGGTGGAGAATGGCGGGCTTGCAGGCATTGTAAAGTCCGAAAAAAAAGTAGATGCTTATAAAGATGTGGCGAATAAAACGTTTGCTTATGCAGGGGAGGAAAGAGTTACATTAGAGAATTCCAGTCAGGTGACCATTTTGGACGATATGGTGATTTCTAATATAAAATATCTTCAGGTAGAGTGTGATTATAAAAGGGAAAAGGTCAAGGCACTGGTGCCGGACGACAAAGTATTTTTACAGATTGTGAAAGCTGAATCCGGGGCAACGGCGACGCCGAAAGCAACCGAAACGCCGAAAGTGACAGCAACACCCCAAGCGACCGAAACGCCAAAACCGACAGCAACGCCAAAACCGACAGC
>CADBMP010000228.1 GCA_902795775.1 uncultured Lachnospiraceae bacterium
CCTTTGATTTTAAGCTGCGTTATCTGGGGAGCAATGAAATGGCGAAAAAATTGATGCCGGAGCTTAATGCCCTTTCGGTGGATTCCGTTCTGGAAAACAATACATCAACGGAAAAAAAGCTTCATCACTGGCTGGAAAGCTTCATGGAAAAGGAAGAACAGAATGAATTTTTATTCCAGACGTATTATCGTGTCCATGTGAATTATTTATATGATGAAAAGCGCAGGCGCGGATATTTCATTACGCTGACGGATGATACCCAGAATATGAAATATATTGAACTTTTGGACGACTATAATGAAAAGCTGCAGACAGAGGTGGAGGAAAAGACGCACCACATTGAAGAAATGCACGATAACCTGATCATGAGTTTAGCGGCAATGGTGGAGAGCCGCGACAATTCTACCGGAGGCCATATCAAGCGGACCAGCGAGGGCGTGCGTATTTTGCTGGGGGAAATGAAAAAGGATGGTACGCTGCAGCTTTCTGAAAATTTCTGTAAGAATATGATCAAGGCGGCACCTATGCATGATCTGGGGAAGATTGCCGTTGATGACGCTATATTAAGAAAGCCAGGCAGGTTTACGGAGGAAGAATTTGCAGTCATGAAGCACCATGCCGCAGAGGGGGCAAAGGTCATTCATGAAATCTTAGAAAAAACGGATGATAAGGATTTTAAGGTGTTGGCGGAAAATGTGGCACATTATCATCATGAACGCTGGGACGGCTCCGGTTATCCGGATGGCCTGAAGGGAAAAGAAATTCCGTTAGAAGCAAGGATTATGGCGATTGCGGATGTATATGATGCGCTGGTGAGCAAAAGGGTGTATAAGGACAGCATGTCTTTTGAAAAGGCGGATTCTATCATTATGGAGGGGATGGGAACACAGTTCGATCCGGGGCTTGAAAAATATTATGTAAGCGCGCGGACGACACTGGAACATTATTATGGAGGATTGGCATGAAAGAAAATTCCATTATATTTACAAATGATAACTGTATTGGCTGCAATAAATGCATAAAGGTCTGCAGTGCCATCGGTGCCTGTATTTCCATGGATGAGGAGCGGACCAAAATCGTGGTGGACGGCTCAAAGTGCATCGCCTGTGGAAGCTGCATTGATGTCTGTGTGCATGGTGCAAGGGAATTTAAAGACGATACAGAAGCTTTTTTTGCGGACCTGATGCGTGGGGAAGAAATTTCCCTTCTTCTGGCACCTGCATTTGAGGCGAATTATCCGGAAGAATATGATCAGGTGTTAGGCGGCTTAAAAGCACTTGGCGCAAAGCGGATCATCAATGTATCCTTTGGGGCGGATATTACGACCTGGGGATATTTGAATTATATAAAGGAGCATGACTTTAAAGGCGGGATTTCCCAGCCCTGCCCGGCTGCTGTGGCGTATATTGAACGGTATATTCCGGAGCTTCTTCCAAAATTGTTCCCGGTGCAGAGTCCTTTAATGTGTGCCGCCATTTATGCCAGAAAGGAGCTTGGCATTACAGATAAATTTGCCTTTATCAGTCCATGCATTGCAAAAAAAATGGAAATTGAAAATCCGGAAAATGCAGGGTTTGTACAATATAACGTGACTTTTGAACATTTAATGAAATATGTAAGGGAGCATAAGATTTCCGGTCCATCGGCAAAAAGTGAGATTGAATACGGCCTTGGTTCCTTTTACCCTGCGCCGGGCGGACTGACGGAAAATGTCAGATGGTTTTTGGGCGACCAGGTTTTCATACGTCAGATGGAGGGTGAACGCCGCCTTTATCACTGGCTCCATAAAAATAAAGACAGAATCCGGAAGGAGCAGACACCGTTTTTGTTCTTCGATGTGCTCAACTGTGAGAATGGCTGTATCTGCGGAACGGGCGTGGAAACAAAAAAATCAGAAACAGATGATGCACTTTATGCGCTTTTACATATCAGGGAGGCTGTAAAGCATGAGGAAGCAGGAAATGCGTGGTCAAAGCCTGCTGCGCCGGAGGAACGTTTAAAACAGTTCAATCAGCAGTTTGCGGCACTGGACTTAAAGGATTATCTAAGAACATATACGGACCGTTCAACAGAATGTGCTTTCAAACATCCTGCAGAGGAAGAATTAGAAGAAATCTTCCTTAGCATGAACAAGAAAACAGAGGATGCCAGAAAAATTGACTGCAGCTGCTGTGGCTATGACAGCTGCAGGGAGATGGCAGAAGCAATCTACAACGGTTTCAACCATAAGGAAAACTGTATTTATTATGAAAAGACCATGGTTCATAAGCTGGAGGTGGAAAAGACCCTGGCAGAAGAAGAAACAAAGGCAAAAAATATTTTTCTGGCAAATATGTCGCATGAAATCCGTACTCCGATTAATGTTGTGCTTGGAATGGATGAAATGATTTTAAGGGAGTCCGCAGAGGAACAGATTCGCAGATATGCATTCAGCATCCAGCGTTCCGGAAATTCACTTTTGACACTGGTAAATAATGTTTTGGATTTTTCTGAGATGGAAGCGGGTAAAATGGAACTTTCTGCGGAAAAATATGATTTACAGGGCCTCATTTATGACCTTCAGGAGAGGGTACGTCCCGGTATCAAGGAAAAATCTCTCCATTTTAAGATGGATATCGATCCTATGATTCCAAGATTTTTATGCGGGGATTTCATACGTCTGAAGCAGTGCATGATGAATATTCTTTTAAATGCCATTAAATATACAAAAAAGGGAGAGGTTTATTTTTCTGTCCTACTGCAGGAGGTGCGTGAGGAACAGGTGCTTCTTCAGGTCAGGGTACGGGATACCGGAGTAGGAATCAAAAAAGAGGATATGGAGCGGCTGTTCACTGCATTTGAACGGATTGACAAAACAAAGAACCGTACCATCAGTGGAACCGGTCTGGGCCTTAACATTGTACAGCGTCTGCTCAGTATGATGGACAGCGGACTGGAGGTGGAAAGCCAGTATGGGAAGGGGTCATCCTTTGCGTTTTCCGTCTGGCAGAAGATTTTGGAGCAGGAACCCATTGGAG
>CADBMP010000229.1 GCA_902795775.1 uncultured Lachnospiraceae bacterium
CTAAGAATCTGGATACGGGTGCAGTGCGCTTTGTCTTAACGTGGGGAGATGAAGCGAGTGGGGCAAGCAGAGATTTGGATCTGCATGTGATTGTGCCGGATCCGTATTATGGATATGAGGGGCATATTTATTTGGATCGGAAATATCATCTGGGTTATAACTATGGAACTGGTGGATATAGTGAAAGTATTGAAAAAGCTGCTGCCAGTCTGGATGTGGATGACAAAGCATATAGCGGACCGGAGACCGTCACAGTCAATGTTCTGGAAAAAGGGCTGTATAAAATCTTTGTCAAGGATTATTCGAATACGTCAGATGAAAGTTTATATCACTCTGCACCTGTGATCAAGATATATTCGGGAAGTAATCTGCTGTCTACCGTAAATATGAAACAGGAGAAAGGGAACGTCTGGTATGCCGGAGATTTTGACAGTACCAGCGGAACATTCCGGCAGATCAATGAGACAGGAACAGAGGAAGTGAACAGTTCCTTAAAAGCGCAAATAGGGACAGTTTTTAATAAAATACAGCAGTTTACGGTAACAGATGCGGAAGTTTTTGCGAATCGGCAGAAAACACTGGATGAAGTGGCAGGAAAGTATCGTTCAGAAACAGACCAGCAGGTATTGGATGAATATCTAAAAGAAGTGAGTAATGTGTTAAGACAAATGGAGAGGGCTTTGACGCTGACTTCACTGACTTATAAAGATGGAGAGTACTGCTGGTATTCTTCTGGATGTTTCAAAACAATGCATGGTTTTACTCTCTATACATTAGATGAAGAGATTCAGCTGAATCAGTTTCATGCAGAGTTTGAAGAAAATCATACCGGGACAGTGGAGGCAGAGAAATTAGATTCTTCTACTGATGAGGAAGCCGGAGAATATGTGCTGTATATCAAGAGCGAGACTCTTGGTGTTTCTACGAAATATTTCTTTGATAAAAGAAAACCAAGGATTCTGTGGGTAAAAAGTATCACGAATGTGCAGGATGAACTTTGGAAAGTAGGTGATTTGGACAGAAATTGCACCTATGTGTATGTGGGTGGAATTGAAGCGGACTTTCCGAAGACAGCAAAGTTTCGTTTTGGAAGTGGTGTTTCTGAAACAGAAGAAGGCAGAGAATATAAAAGTGACTGCAAAACAGCTGAGGCAAAGAAAGCATTTGAGGAAAAGTATGGAACAAATACCGATCTGGTTCTTCACTTAAAGAATAAAACATACGGAGTAATACAAGATTTTAAGGTCTATTATGTTCCGCAGGGAGCGGATATTCTGGGTGTGAGCAGTAACTCCAATGTGATCCTTGAGCAGAATTTAAGCAGCAGTGATTGGAGATATAATGAAAGCATTTGTACGGTTGTGGGCGAGAATGAATCACTTGGAGCCTTTGAGACAGATTGGAACGTAACGGTACGGGAGGGCTTTAAAGCTTCTTTGGTTGAGAAAGAAGCTTATGAAGATTGTGATGCAAAGCTTGAGGTAAAAAGTAATAACGGTGGTAATGGTGCAGAGAAGACTTATAAGATTTATTACACGCAAAGACCAAGGGATGTGGAGATTCTTGGAATTACGGATCCAAATAATGTCATTGACGATTATGGTGTGAATTCTTATGAGAGTACTGATGGCGAAAAGCATTGGAGAAATATACGAGTAAAAGGAAGAAATTCACAGCTTGGAAAATCGCTTCAAATTCATACATGGCCGGGAGCAACAGCGGAGATTGATTATACAAACACGCAGGACAGCTTCGGTAATTATTCAGATGCACATGTGAAGGTGAAAGGTAAAAATGGAGCAACGTATGATTACTATGTTTCATACAGTAAGATGGAAGGAAGTACCCATATTCAATCTGTGAAAAGTAAGAATAATGCGAATGTCTTTTATGAAACCGAATTTTATTTTTATTCTTCTGGGAGAGGAAGACTGACAGTGTTTGGTGCAGAAGAAAATCCTGGTGAACTGGATGTATCTCTGGATGCGGGGTATACTGCAGCGCAGGAAGATGGTCGTTTGGTTGTAAAGGATGGGAGCGGAGAAATTGTGGAAGAATATTCTCTTACATACCACAGAAAGTTATGCGGTTTTGAGCCTGTAAAAATCTCATCTTCCCAAGATGAAACATTAAGAATGGAAACGGATGATGATGGTGCATACCGGGTACTCAGTTATGGAAGTTCTGATGCTTCCATAAAGGAGACAGGAGATATGACAGGAAGAGTGTACGTAAAGGGACGGCGTCCGGAACTTCCTGATGACCTTATGGTGATTGCAGGCTGGGATGCAGAAACAAACATAAAGAAGGTGACAGGTCAGGCATATCAGGCTGTGCTGACGGTCATGTGTGGAGAACGCTCTGAAAAGTATGCGGTTTACTACACGTCAGACAATTCGGATGCAAAACTGCTGGGAATCTTGGATGAGAATAATGAATATACGGAAGTGGAAATGAGAAATTATGATAGCAGCAGACAGCTAAAAACAGGTGCTGCATCCGAAAAAGTATATTTGTGTGAGGTGGTAGGAAAGAATCCGGAACTTGGAAATAGTTTTCAGTTATATGCAGGTGATGGCGTAACGGAATCAGAGAGAATTTTTTTAAGTGAGAGTGGAAAATGGCCGTATTCTTATGTAGATAAAAGTAGTGTTTCTTTGGATAATAATAAATCCTGCAGTGTAAAGGATGCCGCCCGCGTGGAACTCACCGCTTCAAACGGTGCAAAGCGGATTTATATTATCATGTACGGACAGGATCCGGAATATCAGGAGTAGGCTAAAAAGAGGTTTTGCATTCTGTTTCTTTTGTATATGGAGTTTTTTAGGAATATTGGATAATCAATAATTTGGTTATGTGTCGTAAATTTAAAGGCAGGCGGAATGAATCCGTCTGCCTTTTTCATGAACCATAGCCGAAGAAATCCGGTTCTGCTGACGTACCAAAGAGTAAATTCTACCAACAGAGCACGATGGACTTCGTGCGGTTACATTTCACGCGCATATGTGAAATGTAACACGCAGAACGTACATGATAGTGGGATTGTCTGTTTTGTTCTTGTATTTGCTGTGCCTGGTTGTTATAATGATTTATAGAAAAAAGAGGCTGGATGTAAAAAATGACGGAAGAAGAAAATGAAAAACATATAGTAAAGAGCGACACAACTGTGTGAAGTGTAACGGCGTATCAGGTGGGGAGAGCGTGTTATGAGAAAGAATTTTTTGTTGGCAGTGATTGCTGTTATTGTGGTTTTAAGTGGATGTTCCGACAATGCCAGAGTACCGGAGGGGGATGAACGTTATACTGTTGCTGATCCGGCAGAGCAGCCGACTGATTCGATAGAAACACAAGTACCGGATGAGCCTTTGGTCTATGATCCGCATATCTGGTCATCATGGTTTGATAAGTATTATAATGATGAGCGCAGAGAATTGTTCCATCATCTTATTGATGCTCTTTGCAAGGGGGAAGATACTTTCAAATGTGAAAGCCGTGAAATATATGACTGGTGCACAAATGACGTTACTTTGGGCGAATTGTTTCCGGTGGCGTGCATGGTGGTCACAGGGGAGAGTGGGGATGGCAGGGAAGCGTATCATGATGGTATCGGAAGGATTTGCTACAAGATACCCAAGAAAGATTTTCTCACCAGGGAACGTGCTTTTAAAAAAAATGTAACGGACGTTATTAATGCTGTTGTCAAATCCTCGTATTCTGATTTTGAAAAATGTCTTGCTCTGTATGATTATATGGAATCGAACTATGAATATAATTACGACTGGCCGGATGATACTACGGACGGATTTGTATATCACAGTTTTATGACACATAAGGGTATTTGTGGAGAGCTTGCCAGTATCTACACATATCTGCTGCTGGTATGCGGGTTAGATGCAGTATGCGAGGAAGACAAAAAGATGGATCACGCATGGTCTGTTGTAACGATTGATGGGGAAATCTATCATGTTGATCCGACCTGGTCTATCAAGAAGGAGGGTGAGAAAAAGCTCTTTTTGGATTATTTTC
>CADBMP010000230.1 GCA_902795775.1 uncultured Lachnospiraceae bacterium
ACTCGCTGCCAAACACCCTGACAACTTCATCATGCGGCAAATCCAGATATTCCACACTGATTTTATTGATTGTGGAAGCTGCATCTGCCTCCTCAATGGGAAGACAATCTTCTTCAAGCTCCCTGCGAAAGCCCTCGGCATAATCGGAGCCTGTATAATAATCCCAGTCAATATAGAGCTTTTTATCTCCCTCCAAAAATGCCCCGATACCTTTTTCTTTCATTACCGGCATAAGACTCTGAATGCTCTCCCAGGAAAGGTGTCGGTTCAGAAGAACCTCCTGCATGAATTCAATATAAGTACCACAGCCTGCCACAATGCCATCCCAGCCGATTTCCAAAAGCTCCTTTGTGCGGATGGTTGCTTTTGTCCTTCCTGTACACAAGAATGCATAATGCCCATATTCTCTTAAACGTCTGACCGCCTCCGTTGTGGAATCCGGTATCTTCTGTTTATAATCCCATATAGTTCCATCCACGTCAAAAAATACAATGCTTTTTTTCATATTTTTTAATAAATCCATATCTTTTTTGTCTGGCTGTATTTACTGAAAATACGCTTGCCGTTTACCACCTTAAAGGTCCGCAGGCGCAGATAATAATATGCCCCCCTGTCCATGCCGCGAAGAATCATGCTGCGCTTTTTGGTACTGAATTTTTGCAGCCCCTTTGTAAAATCCGCATTCTTTGCAAAATAAAGGGTATATCCTGAAATGCCATTTACTTTCGAAAAATTCAATTTTACATATGAACGCAGCTGGTCTGCCACATAAAAAGAAGCTTTTTTCGGAACAATCGCAAATTTGATGTTCTTCTTTCCTGAATAATTTCCAAACCCACGTATAACAGCCGTTGCATATCCTACTTTTGTGTTATTCTTATACGTCACCGTATAGTCCATGTTCTTCTTTAAAAGCGTATCCCCGTTTTCCACTATCAGACCGGCATACTGCCTTTGTCCTGTATATACCACTTTCCCGGAATATATATATGTAAGACTTGCCACAGAACGTCTGGTAATCTGGTATTTTGAAGAAACAGTCCCTTTATAATTGCCAACGCCTTTGAATGTCACAACAGCAGTTCCCACATTTAGATTATTCTTGTAAGTCACCACATAGTCCCTGCCACGCTTCAACACATCGCCTTCATCCGCCACTTCAAAATTATCCGTAATTCTCTGTCCCGTATAAGCACTATCCAGAACCATGAGCATATTTTCCGTTATCATCTTTCTTTCCAAAGGAACATCCACACGCACAATTACTTTCCTGTATTGTGCATCTTCCGGCGTATAAAGTGCCCGGTATCCATTTGTATCTGCCACAGGTACAATGCTTTTGTCCACCCAGCTCCAGTTCTCCGGAAGTGCAATAGCACCTAATGTCCTGTCTGCAGCATAAGTTCTTACTTCCAGCTGTGGAATTTCAAACTCCGGCATAACCTTTGGAACAAAGGTTTTCGTTGAGCCTATCAAATTTCCCATATAATTTGATGCCGTCACACGCACCATCAAACGGGAGCCGATATCTCCTTTCTTAATCTTATAAGTGGAGCTGTCCTCACCCTCCAGCGGAGTAGCATTATTCAAAGATATCTCTGAATAATATGCGGATGCTTTTCTTTTTTTCAAGACTCCGTCTTCCACAATGGAGCCGTCTAATGCCAAATCATCTGCATCCACATATGCCTGCAGGATATCCTCGTCCGGTCCGCCAGTCACATCATACGGTTCCTCGACTTTTTTCTGATCCTCTGTCAACGCAATACGATACCACTGGTAAGAAACCACTCCAAGCTCCTCTGAATCGAAATTTACTGCTGCCTTTAATGTTGAATCTACAGCCAGATGGTCTTCTCCTACCATTTCAATGGTACCGCTTACTGCAATCGTATTTGTGACGAATACCCTGCTGACATAAGTTCTGGAACTCTCATTCCCATACAGATCCATCATATAAGCATATAATAAATATTTTGTCCTTGGAAGAAGACCTTTGATTTCAAAGGAAGTTGCATTTACACCATCCACCTGACCGATACCAACTGCAGATCCCACCACGCCAGCCGTTTTTTTTGCAACAACATCTCTGATATAATCAATCTTCATGTCTATCTCGTAGCTCTCAGGAAGTACCACATAATAAAAGGTACCCGCCTCTGAGCTTGTGATGGCACCATACACCTTTGCATCATCATTGGAAACACCGGCAGAAAGCCCCTTGATTTCAGGCGGCTTCGTATCCACTACAGCCTGTGCGTCTTTTCCGACTGTCCAGCCTGTAAAAAGCAGTGCAAATACCGCTGCACATATCATGATTCCCCGCATTATTGTTCTTTTCATTGTCCTGTGATATCCCCTTTCTTTTTCTAAAGTTTTTTAATACAAATTCTGCACCTTGAATTTTCTCTCCGCTTCTCTTCGCTGGTCTTTTTTTGCAATATCCTGACGTTTATCGTACAGCTTCTTGCCTTTTGCCAGACCAATCTCCACTTTTACCAGACTGCCTTTAAAATAAACATTTAATGGTACAATGGTGTACCCTTTCTGTGCAATCTGACCCGTCAGCTTCCTGATCTCCCTTTTATGAAGCAGAAGCTTCCTTACCCGGAGCGGGTCCTTGTTAAAAAGATTTCCCTTTTCATAAGGACTGATGTGCATTTTGTTAATAAAGACTTCTCCCTGCTCAATACGGATATATGCTTCCTTTATACTGCATTTTCCCATCCGCAGCGATTTTACCTCGGTTCCGGCCAGGGAAATCCCTGCCTCGAATTTTTCCTCGATAAAATAGTCATGAAAGGCTTTTTTATTATTTGCAATCAGTTTTTTTGACTCCTTTGCCATAATGCAAGTCAATTCTCCTTTCATAATCTCATAATATATTTCACAAACAATGTATATTATTCTGTCCACGCCTTTTGGACATA
>CADBMP010000231.1 GCA_902795775.1 uncultured Lachnospiraceae bacterium
CTGGACTTATGATATCTGCCTAAAATCTTGCATATATGGATTTTTGGCAGATATCATTTAGTCCAGATTATTAAAAAACGATATACTGGACCCGCTTGCGCTTAGTATTCGCACGCAGCGGTACTAACGCACCAGGTGTGGCTTTGGCAAAGTTTATCTTGACTTTCAATCTGAGAAAATATATAATGTTTTTGTGGTGATAGCAAAGGAGCTGTTCCGAAAGGACAGCTCCTTTTTGCGTCTGAACATATTTTGACGGTCTGCAGGGTATGGGGTTATTTTGAACGAAAAAGACTCTGGCAGCAGAGTGCGATGATTGAGGCTGCATTGGATATGGCAAGCCTGCATTGGATATGGCAAGCCTGCATTGGATATGGCAAGCCTGCATTGGATATGGCAATGGAACAGAAGATAGGAGGGATGGATATGCAGATAGAGGGTTTGTATCATCATTCAGACATAGTAAATGAGCTTTTGGCGCGATACGGCGTGAAGTTTGGGATATATAAAAATGGGATGTTTCATGAGCAGCTGTTTCCTTTTGATATGATTCCCCGAATCATTGAAAAGGAAGAATTTGCCCGTCTGGAAAAAGGATTGAAGCAGAGGGTGGCTGCGCTGAATGAATTTATTAAGGATATTTATGGAAAAAAAGAGATTATTCGTGATGGTGTGGTTCCGGAGGAGTTTGTCTATATGGGCAGCGGTTATCTGGCGCAGTGTGAGCGTGTCCTGCCGCCAAAGGGCGTGTACACCCATATTGCGGGAATTGATCTGGTACAGGGAAAAGATGGAAGCTGGTATATTTTAGAAGATAATTTAAGGATACCTTCGGGGGCGTCCTATCCGATGATTGCAAGGACCATCTGCAGGAAAAGCCTGCCGGCTCTCTTTGAACAGAATTCGATTCTGGACAACAGAAATTACGCAGGACTTTTGCGGAAGACCATGGATTATGTGAATACCGGCGGGCATACCGTCATCCTGACTCCCGGAAGATATAATGCGGCTTACTTTGAACATTCTTATCTGGCAGAGATGACAGGGGCGCATCTGGCGAGCGGCCATGAATTGGTGGTAGAAAATGACCATCTGTATTTTGTGGATTATTCCGGGAAAAAGGAGTTGGTCGGAGCTGTTTACAGGCGGATTTCAGATGAGTATCTGGATCCCATGAATTTTAACAGCCAGTCGGTCATTGGGATTCCGCATATTTATGACGTATATAGAAAAGGAAACGTGGCAATCATCAATGCGCCGGGAAACGGGGTCGCAGATGATAAGGGAATTTATTATTTTGTGCCAAAGATGATAAAATATTATCTGGGAGAGGATGCGGTGCTTTCCAATGCGCCTACCTACCTGCCGTTTTATGAAAAGGACATGAAGTATGTATTGGAACATTTTGACCATCTGGTCTTAAAGGATGTAGCAGAGGCAGGCGGTTATGGCGTGGTATTTGGCAGTGCGATGACAAAGGCGGAAAAGGAGAGCTTTATCCGGATGTTAAAAGCCGCGCCGCGCCGCTTCATTGCACAGGAAGTGATTGATTTTAAGGATATTGATATTTATGAAAATGGGGAGCTTGTTCCGAGAAAGGCGGATCTTCGTGCATTTGTCCTGCTGGGCGGGGAACCGGTCGTCTGGGAGAGCGGATTGACGAGATTTTCCAGAAATCCGGATTCTTTTATTGTAAATTCCTCTCAGGGAGGCGGTTTCAAGGATACATGGGTGCTGGCAGAGTAGGCCCGTATGTTTTTTACAGAGAACCACTTGGATGAAAAAGTTTATCGGAAGTATTCAAAGGAAACCGGCATGTTTTTACAGAGAACCACCTGGATGAAAAAGTCTGCCGGAAACGTTCAAAGGAAACCGGCATGTTTTTACAAAGCAGCATTATAGATAAAAAGAAAGGAGCGTGGGATTATGGCAATTTTATCAGCAGAGCACAGCGACCAGTTATTCTGGCTGGGGAGATATAGTGAAAGGGTATATACTACGATCAAAGGGTTTGCAGAGCGTTTTGATTCCGTAATGGATATCAAAACGGAGGAATATGTAGAATATTGTAAAAGGCAGGAAATCCCGAATGTTTATGTTTCAAAGGAGGATTTCGTATGCAGATATTGTTTTGATGAGAAGGATCCGAATTCGATTTATTCAAATCTGATGCGTGCGTTTGATAATGCGGTGGTGCTGCGGGAGGAGATTGGCAGCGAGACACTGGCATATATCCAGCTTGCTGTTTATGCGATGAACAAAGCGAAAGCATCGGATGCGCCGTTGATTCATTTACAGCGTGTCGTAGACAATATCATGGCATTCTGGGGAATGGCAGACGATAATATCGACAGGGATTCGGTACGCAGGATTTTAAAGCTTGGGAAACAGGTGGAGCGTGTGGATCTTTATGCCAGAATGAAAGCGGAGCCCGGAAAATTGAAAAAAGAGGTGAAACGCCTGAGCGGGCAGGTTCTAAAGACCGGAATGCAGTACAGCATAGTAAAATTAGCGCATCTGAATTATATTATAGAGGTGGAGCCGATGGACCTTGACTGTATTGTTGAGGATGTGGAAAGCATTTTTGACACCGGGGAGGAAAAAATGGCAGCAGGCTTTTAAAGGCTGTGCGGAAAATTGCAAGAGGGATTTTGGCTTGATATTGTGGGCAGAAAAAAGAATGGATTATGATGGGAGATGCTTTAAGGTGCGAAAATTAGATTATAGATACCAGATGGAGCTGCTTTTCGAGAAACCGGTAAACAGACATCATTTTACGCTCAGATGCCTGCCCTATGAAAACGAAAGGCAGCTCATAAAGGAGGAGCAGATTACCATTTGTCCGGAGCATACGGGCGGTTTTGGTACAGACTCTTTTGGAAACCGGTGCATTTATGGAAGGGTGGAAGGACCGCATGAACGGTTCTTTGTGGATGTGACAGGAATGGTACAGGTGGATGAGCGCATAGAAATTAGGGAAAAACAGATTTATGAGGCAGGGCTTTTCCGGTATCCGACAAAGCTTACCGGGATGGGAAAATCACTGCGCAGATTGTTTGACAAATGTTCTTTTGGAGGAAAAAATGCGCTGGATCAGGGAAAAGAAATCATGGATAAGGTTTTTGAATATTTCCGGTATGAACCCGGGGCAACACAGGTAGATACAACTGCGGAGAAAGCGGCAGCGGCAGGCAGGGGGGTATGTCAGGATTATGCCCATGTGATGCTTGCCCTGTGCAGGGAGTTAAGGCTTCCCTGCCGTTATGTGGCGGGAATGATGGTGGGCGAGGGGGCGTCCCATGCATGGGTGGAAATCTGTGATGGGACAGTCTGGACTGCATTTGATCCCACGAATAATTGTATGGTGGATGACCGGTATATCAGCATGGCTTACGGAAGGGATGCGGGGGACAGCCCGCTCAATCAGGGGGATTTTTATGGGGCATCCGGGCAGAAGCAGGAGGTGCATGTCACTGTGGAGGAGCATCTGGAGCCTTAAAAGCAGGATTTGGGAAAATTTATGTCCAAAAACATGGAGCATTTATGAGAAAATAGTTTGACGTATCGGAGAAAAAAGTGGCAGCGCAGTTTGAAAATTTTGAAATATCGGAAAAAAAGCGGCAGCGCAGTTTGAAAATTTTGAAATATTGGAGGGAGCGTATGATTGAACAAATAGAAACCATTGCGGAAACAGAGCTTCCTGTGGATGAACGGCTGAAAATCAGCAGATACCGTTTGATGCCGGATGGGAGTAATGTAGAAGAACTGGAAAGACAGGGCAGGCGGATAGGCATTGTTACGGGGATACATGGGGATGAGTTAGAAGGGCAGTATGTCTGCTATGAGTTAGGCAGGCGGATAAAAGAGGAAGCTTCGGCCCTTTGTGGAATTGTAGATATTTATCCTGCCATGAATCCGTTTGGCATAGATAATATAACCAGAGGAATCCCGGCGTTTGATCTGGATATGAACCGTTTGTTTCCGGGAAACAGGAACGGTGACATGAATGAATACATTGCAGCAGAAATTTTAAAGGATATGAAGGGCATGGCACTTTGTATGGATATCCATGCCAGCAATATTTTTCTGACAGAGGTTCCGCAGATTCGTATCAATGAGCTTCATAAGGAACGGTTGCTTCCGATTGCCGAAAAAGCGAACGTGGATCTGGTCTGGGTGCATGGAGCGAGTACGGTGTTGGAAGCGACTTTTGCATACAGCCTGAATGACAGCGGGGTGGATGCCCTGGTGGTGGAAATGGGAGTGGGCATGAGGATTACAAAGAGCTATGGGAATCAGCTGACAGATGGGATTTTTTCCCTGATGAAGGAGCTTGGAATATGGAGCGGAAAGGTTCCTGAGGTACGAAAGCCTGTAATCAGTAACGATGAAAAGGGAGAAGATGTGTATTATCTGAATGCCAGAACGTCCGGCATTTTCTTGAAAGAGAAGGAGCATGGGAGTATGGTGGCGAAAGGGGAACGGATTGGAATCATTGTAAACCCGCTTGGAGGAGAAATCTTAGAAGAGGTGGAGGCACCGGGGGACGGATGGCTGTTTACTATACGTGAATATCCGGTCGTGGACGAAGGCTCTTTGGTGGGGCGGATTTTGAAAGGGGTGTGAGAAGATTGAATAAAGAAATTTTATATGAAATCAAAGCACTGTACAGGGATGATTTCCGCGTGACCGGATACCGGTTCGGAAAGGGTGAAAAATCCGTCTGTATCTTAGGAAGTCTGCGCGGCAATGAATTTCAGCAGATTTACGTTTGTTCCCAGATCATCAGAAAACTTCTGGAACTGGAAAAAAAAGGAAGAATCCGGGAAGGGAAAGAAATTTTAGTGATTCCCTGTGGAAATCCTTATTCTGTTAATACGAAAAAGAGGTTCTGGACGGTGGACAATACAGATATCAACCGCATGTTTCCCGGATATTCCCTGGGGGAGACGACACAGCGGATTGCCGCAGGGATTTTTGAAAAGGTGAAGGATTATAAGTATGGGATTCAGTTTGCTTCGTTTTATATGCCGGGAAATTTTGTTCCGCAGGTCCGTATGATGAAGACCGGGGCGGAAAATGTTGCTCTTGCAAAACAGTTCGGCCTGCCTTATGTGGTGCTTCACAAGCCAAGACCGTTTGATACGGCGACGCTGAATTATAACTGGCAGGTATGGGAAACGAATGCCTTTTCCATCTATACGACAAGTACCAGTGCAGTGGATAAAGCCAGCGCAAAGCAGGCGTTGGATGCGGTGCTTAACTTTCTTTCCAAACAGGACATCATTCAGTATCAGGGATACGAAGGATATATTTCCAGGGTCGTGGAGGGGAAGGATTTTGTGGACGTGCGGGCAGAACATGCAGGCTTTCTGGAACAGTATGCGGCGGCAGGAGAAAAGGTGGAAAAAGGGCAGAAACTGGCAGAAATAAGAGCTCCTTATACGGCGGGGCTTTTGCAGGTCATATCGGCTCCTGTTTCCGGAACTGTGGCATTTGTGCACAATGAAGCGATGGCATATCAGAATACGGCGGTCTATAAGCTGATTCCGGAAGCAGATGAAATTTAATGATTTACAACAGCCGTCATTTTAGGCTTACGGAATGCGGCAGAGACTGCAGGAATCTGCATAGGTATATGACGGCAAAGTTGATGCAGATTCCACGCCAGGTCCCGTAAGTAAGACTTGAAAAAAATGGAAAAGGGAGAAGACATGATTGCATTAAATGATTATTTATATGATGGCAATACAGTATTAAAAATTCTGCATAATTATTCCAATGACCTGAAGGAATCTGCAAAACGCATGGAAAACGGCGTTGAGCTTGCCCACAGTAATTTTCTTTTACAGGTGATAGAGATTTTGGAGCACAATGATTTTCTGACCTCCCAGTCGCAGCGTATCCGGGAATTTTATAAGTATATGGCAGGAAAATATCCTTATCTGGCATTTACCTTTAAGGGACGGATAAAATCCCTGATTCGTCTGGAAGAAAAAATCAATGGGAACATTTTGGAGTATATTTATGATTATCATCAGGAGAACGGGGGATATCCTTCTGAAATGGAAATCAAAAAACAGATAGGGAAAATCCGGGACCTAATTGCATACAGGATTGTCCTGTCCCTGCCGGAGTGCCATGTAAAGCAGGGAGAGAGCAGGGAAGGGCTGGAGCTTGCGTATTTGTATGAAATTGCAAATGTCCTGCCGGATTTTTTGGAGGAAAGAGGGTTCAATGCGGAGCTTTCCGGGATGGCAGGATGCGATGAAATGGTTTGTGAAAAGCTGCGGCCGTATTACAGGGATTATATCAAAAATCCAAATCCATATGGATATCAGTCTTTGCATATTTCTTTTTTTGATAACAGCTCCAGAAGCCATATAGAAGTACAGCTTCGGACAAAGCAGATGGATGATTACGCGGAGATTGGTCCTGCGGACCATGAAGCATATGAAAAACGGCAGGAGAAGGAGCGGGCGAGGCGTGAAACCATTCCAGCAGGAGAAAATGCGTATTTTGATGCGGCATATGAGCGGCTGCTCCAGCTCCAGCAGCTGGATCTGAGCAAAGTCCGGGTAAATATGTTCGGGGCGGTGGACCGTCATATGGTCAATGACGGCTGTGGACTGTTTAGAGGTCGGCTGATCCTTCCGTATGAGCATCTTTCCAGATATCAGAATGATCTGATCGATTAAAACTTCTAAGATTAGTAAAAATATGTTAAAATAGTCTCGTGCAAAGCACGAGCCATTCGGAGTTTGCAAAAACAGCAAACTCTGTTATGCGCAGAAAACGTGCGCAGTAGATA
>CADBMP010000232.1 GCA_902795775.1 uncultured Lachnospiraceae bacterium
CAGATTGGTATTAGTGAGGATCCGATTGACATTATGACCATGCAGATTACAAAGAGTGTGAATGGAGAGACGAAAGACAAAAAAGGTTCTGATACAATGGGAAGTAAAAGCAGGGTGGAGTTTGGGCTTTACCGTATTAATGGGAGTATAAATTGCCAATTAGCTGAAAAAACAGGATTTTCAGAAGAGGATGCAGAACTAATCAAGGAGGCTTTGATATCACTATTTGAAAATGATGAATCTTCTGCAAGACCGAGTGGTTCTATGGAAGTAAAAAAAGTATACTGGTGGAAACATAACTGTTCTTCTGGTCAATATTCATCTGCGAGAGTGCACAGAACATTGAAGATAAAAAAGAAAGAGGGAGTAGAAACTCCGAAATCTTTTGATGATTATGAAATTAAATTTTCTGATGATTTGGGTGGATTTTTTCCAGAAGAATATGAGGGAAGATAATGGAATACAGAGAAGAAGATTTTCTTATGATATCAGGAATCCAGCATTTTGAATTTTGTAGAAGACAGTGGGCATTGATACATATGGAACAGATGTGGGAAGAAAATCTGCGTACTGTGGAAGGTGAGATTATGCATAAAAATGCTCATAATGGTTCTTTTATAGAACGCAGAAAAGATGTTATTACTACAAGGGGGATGCGTGTGTTTTCCAGTAGGCTGGGGATTTCAGGCATTTGTGATGTGGTAGAATTTATTAGTGATAAAAATGGTTGTGAAATCTACCAGAGAGAGGGTAAATATCGTGTTGTTCCAGTGGAATATAAACGCGGGACACCGAAAGAGGGCATGGAGGATGTGATGCAAGTAGTCCTTCAGGCAATTTGTCTGGAGGAAATGTTGTGCTGTCAGGTGGACAAAGGATATCTGTATTATGGAGAACCCAAAAGACGTACTGAGGTACAGATTACAGAAGAATTGCGCATAAGGGCTGAGAAAGATGTAAAGGAAATGCATGATTTATTAGAAAAAATGCATACGCCAAAGGTAAAAAGAACAAAAAAGTGTAATGCGTGTTCTTTGAAAGACATATGTGTGCCTCAGTTAATGAAAAATACAAATGTAAATGAATACATTGAAAGGATGATAGGGAGCGGGAATTGAAAAAACTTTTAAATACGTTGTATATTAATTCATCTGAGAGATATTTGGCATTAGATGGAGAAAATGTTGTGATAAAGGAGCATGATGAAGAAATTGGCAGAATACCTTTGCACAATTTGGAGGGGATTGTAACATGTGGATATGCAGGGGCAAGTCCTGCTTTGATGGGGGCTTGTGTAGAAAGGAATATAGCATTATCTTTTATAAATCCATATGGAAAATTTTACGCACGAGTAACAGGGACGGAAAAGGGAAATGTTTTTTTGAGGAAAGCGCATTATCAATATTCGGATGATGAGAAAGTAAGTTTAAGTATTGCAAAGAATTTTGTCCTTGGTAAAATATACAATTCCAGATGGGTTGTGGAACGGATGACAAGAGATCATGCTTTGCAGATTGATGTTGAAAATTTTAAGAAAGTATCAGGAAATATTCAGAAACTTCTGAAAGCAATCTCGGATATTGATAATGTTGACAGTTTAAGAGGAGTGGAGGGAAAAGCGGCTGATTTGTATTTTTCTATATTTAATGATATGATATTTCAACAAAAGGATGATTTTTCTTTTCAAGGCAGAAATCGTAGACCGCCGTTGGATAATGTAAATGCATTATTATCATTTTCTTATTCTATTTTAGAAGGGATGTGCTTTTCTGCTTTGGAGATGGTAGGATTAGATCCATATGTGGGATTTATGCACACTTTACGACCGGGACGGGATTCTTTGGCATTGGATTTAATGGAAGAATTGCGAAGCGTTATGGCGGATCGTTTTGTGTTATCATTGATTAATCGCCGGATGGTTACGGCAAAAGATTTTGTACAGAGTGAAGATGGTGCAGTAAGGCTGAATAAAGATGCCAGAAAAAACTTTTTGAATGCGTGGCAGTTAAAAAAGCAGGAAAGAATTGTGCATCCTTTTTTGAAAGAAAAGATAGAGTGGGGGATGGTGCCGTATGTGCAAGCGCTTTTGTTGGTCAGGTTTATTAGAGGTGATTTGGAAGCATATCCTCCCTTTTTATGGAAGTAGGTGAAAAAATGTTAGTGTTGATTACATATGATGTTAGCACAGAGGATTCAGAAGGAACAAAACGGTTGCGCAAAGTAGCGAAACAATGTGTAAATTATGGAAGGCGTGTGCAAAATTCGGTTTTTGAATGTGAGCTAAATGCGGCACAATGCTTGAAGGTGAAGGAAATTTTAAGAGAACTAATAGAAGAAAAAAAGGATAGTTTACGATTTTATTA
>CADBMP010000233.1 GCA_902795775.1 uncultured Lachnospiraceae bacterium
AATGATGATATCTGAGGCTGCCATTAAGTCGCTCAGTTCATTTTTGATGTATTCATACTGGACGTATCCTTTTGCGCCCTCCAGTGATGGATCGGTTTTATTCTGTCCGCATAAATGGATGACCTGAAAGTCTTTTAAAAGATTTGGAAGGATGCTGCGCACCGCATTATTAACGGCAACAGCACCTAAACTTCCGCCAATGACTAATAATACAGGTTTCTGGTCATTAAAGCCGCAGAATGCAAGGCCTTTCGCTTTATCTCCATGAAAAAGCTCGCTCCGGATTGGAGAGCCGGTCAATACGCCTTTTTCTGCCGGTAGATGTTTTAAGGTTTCCGGAAAATTCGTGCATACCCATTTTGCGCATGGAATACAGAGTTTATTCGCAAGTCCCGGTGTCATGTCAGATTCATGGATGACACAGGGGATTTTTCTGGATTTTGCCGCCAGTACCACAGGGACAGAAACAAATCCGCCCTTAGAAAAAACAACATCCGGATTTATTTGTTTTAGAAGTTTTCTTGCCTGTCCTACCCCCTTGATGACTTTAAAGGGATCGCTCAGGTTTTTCAAGTCAATATATCTGCGCAGCTTCCCACTGGAAATGGGATGGTATGGGATTCCTAAATCAGAGATGAGCGTTTTTTCAATTCCCTCATAGGAACCAATGTAATGAATATCGTATCCTTTTTTCTTTAATTCCGGTATCAGTGCGATATTAGGGGTCACATGACCTGCTGTACCGCCGCCGGTTAAAACGATTTTTTTCATAATGTATAAACTCCCTTCGGAAAAGTGCTGTTTATATTATATATGATGATAGATAGGTTTCGCAATAAAAAAATAAAGAAAAGTACAACACTTGCCAAAATCATCTGGTGTAGTTATAATAAAAGCAGGTGACCATCGGGAACGAAAATAGATGGGAAAGACAGGAGGCAGATTATGACAAAGGTGTTTATAGATGGAAGCGTGGGAACGACCGGGCTTAGGATTCATGAGAGGTTTCAGGACAGGGAGGATGTGGAGCTGATTCCGATAGATGAGGAAGAACGGAAAGACCCGGAGGCAAGAAAGAAGAAAATCAATGAATCAGATATTACATTTTTATGCCTGCCGGATGATGCAGCAAGGGAGTCTGTTTCCCTTGTGGAAAATGAACATGTACGCATCATTGACACTTCCACAGCGCACCGGACAGAAGAAGGCTGGGCATATGGCTTTCCGGAGCTTTCAAAGGAGCATAAAGAGAATATCATAAATGGAAAACGGATTGCTGTACCGGGCTGTTATGCGTCCGGATTCATCTCTCTGGTGTATCCGGTGGCAGCGGCAGGAATCCTTCCAAAGGATTATCCGGTGGCGTGCTTTGCGTTAAGTGGGTACAGCGGAGCAGGAAAAAAGACGATTGCCGCATATGAGGCAGAAGACCGGCCTGTGGAATTTTCTTCCGGCAGGGAGTATGCGCTTACGCAGAATCATAAGCATTTAAAGGAAATGCAGAAAATAACGGGCTTAACAAGGACGCCGCTTTTTTCGCCCATCATTGACGATTATTACAGTGGGATGTTAGTGTCTGTGCCGCTTTATGCAGATCTTTTGAAAGAAAAACAGACACCGGAGAGCTTGTTGGAATTTTTCAGGGAATATTATAAGGGACAGAAATTTGTAAAGGTCAGCGAAAGTGATGACAAGACTGTTTCTGGTGGTTTTCTGGCAGGGAATGGATTGTCCGGCTGGGATGGATTGAAAATATATGTGACCGGAAACGAAGAACGAATTGTGCTTTCCGCACAGTTTGATAATTTAGGAAAAGGAGCATCCGGTGCCGCCATCCAGTGCATGAATTTGATGCTTGGTTGTGAGGAATCAAAGGGACTGTCGCTTTGATGGACGGAAACGGCATGGCAGGAGCTGTTTTGAAACATATATATGTCAATGGCTTTGAGTAAACAGGTGCTGTAACAACGGCATGGAAAGGGGTGTAACATGACGCTGCAAAGTTTCGTACAGGAAAAGAAAAAACCAAAAAAATGGGTGTACCGTTTTTTCTGTTTTGTGATATTGACGTTTGGTCTTTTATTTGATGAAAATGTAAATGGAGTCCAGGCAGCTGCAAAGGTGGAGGCGTATCAGGGGGCAGATGTGCAGTCCATGCGCATTCCGTCAGCAGAAGACGATGGCGGAGAAGTTACAGAGGAGCCTTCGTATTATGCAGAAATCAGCACCCCGTATACAGACCGGTATGATGATTATAATCTGACCATTTCCTGGTACAGCAGCGGGAACAATACCGGATTTGATATTTTCCGGAAGGCAGGCTTTCAGTCAGATTATGAGTGGTTAGGGAGCGTGGAAAACGAGCAGTACACGTTGTTAGAGTTTACAGATCCGGAGTTTCGCAGGGGATTTAAGTATTCGTATCGTGTGGTGGCTTATCAGGAATTGGAAGACGGGGAATCTGTTGAGCTGAAGAGAGCAGATGTTTCCTGGAAATTGAATATTGAACAGGTGGAGATGAAATCGGTCAAACGCTCCAAAAAGGTTCATGCAAAGGTGGCCTGGGAAAAATCTCCAGGAGTGGATGGATATGAAGTTTTTAAAAAGACGACCGGCGGGGAATATAAGCGTGTAAAGAAAATTACAAGTGAAGATATTTTAAAATGTACCCTGGACAATATTTCACAGAAGAAAAATACGTATTATAAAGTCAGGGCGTATGTCTGCGAAAACGGAACATATGCTTATGGAAAGTTCAGTACGCAGGTAAAGCTTACGAAGTCTTTTATTTCCAAATTAGCTGCGAAATTCCAGAAACTGCAGAAACTTTATCCGGATGGAAAATACTGGAATCATGTGGGAAAGACAAAATTCGACAGTACCACGATTACGGATAAGCCTTGCTATCACAGCTATTATGATGGCTTTGCGGACACCTGCAATTATTATCATTGCCCGGATGGTATTTTGGGATATCAGTGTTACGGATTTGCATGGAAGATGAGTGACCTGATTTATGGGAAAAAGGCAAAAATCAAAAACTTTTATTCCTTCAGTAAATGCAAGGCGGGGGATGTCATCCGTTACAGCGGGCATTCTGTGATTGTTGTGTCCAAAAAAAAGGATTATGTGACGGTCGGGGAATGTAATTACGGAGATACCTGTATCATCAAATGGGGGAGAAGGGTGTATAAATCGGAGCTTGCAGGAGCAAAGTACAGCAGGCGTTATACTTAAGAAATTATATTGTTTTTTAATAATCCAGACTTATGGTATCTGACCGGAATCCATATGTGAAAGATTTTAGTCAGATATCATAAGTCCGCTTAATTAAAAATTTCAATATCGGAACTTGTGTCACTTGGAGCAGAGTGGCAGAATTTGGAATGGTAACATAAAATCTCTTGGAGGTTGTAATGGCGAATAAGTATTATAAGAAAGAGGATGATATCTCTAATGAGGAAAAAAAGTATAGGGAAGCGTCAGAGCTGGTGGCTTCCGTAGAGTGTGTCCTGCGTTTTGAATGGCGGGTGAAGTCCCTGGAGGATGCTGCAAAAATATTCCGGTCAATCGGGGAGTATAAAGATGCAAAGGAGCAGGCAGAGCTTTGTGAAAAGAAAGCGAAAGAGGCATTGTTCAAAGGATATGATGAAGTATATCAGCGGGCACTTTTAAAACAGGAAAAAGCAGAAAACAAAAGTGATTATCTGGATGCGGTTTCGGACTTTAAGCGTGTGTTGAAAAGTGAACGATACGAGACGGATGCAAAGGAGCATATCAGCGTGTGCAGGAAGGCAATCCTTCGTATAGAAACAAAAGCGGCCTGGAAAAAAAGAGGAATCGCATTTTGTGTGCTTTGTATTCTTCTGATTCTTTTTTACAAATCTCCGGCATATTCCTTTGTGAGAGGGTATATGCTGCAGGTACAGGGAAAATATCATACGGCATTGAAACGGTATCAGAATGCAGCAGGATTTCCCCTGACAGACAGGCAGTGTCAGAAGTGTTATTTAGAGATTGGGAAAAAGACATTAGCAAAGGGAAAAAAGAAAAAAGCACTCCGGGAGCTTAGAAAAGCGGGAGCGGAAAAGGAGGCACAGGAGCTTGTCGCCGGTCTGGAAAAGGAATTTTTAAAGGAGGCAGAAACGGGACAGATTCTTCGTTTCGGTATGCTGCGGTGGAAGGTATTGAAAAAAGAAGCAGGCTCCGTATTTTTAATATGTCAGAAAAAGGGAACAAAGCATCTTTATTATAAAAAAGAAAATGCAGGTTTTTACCAGTCCCATATCAGGAAATGGCTGAATGGAAGTTACAAAAAAGCCAGATTTTCAAGTTATGAAAGGGCTTTGATGGCAGAAACCGGTTCGGGAGTTTCTAATGACGGACAAAAAAAGATAAGGACTTATCAGGTTTCACTTCTTTCTGAGGAGGAGTATCTGATGTATAAAAACCTGCTGCAGCCAGTGAAGCATCCGTTCTGGTTAAAGGACGAACGGCGGGCAGGAAACATGATACGCTGTGTGCAGGCAGACGGGGAAACCGGGGAAGCAGACGGGGCAGAAAAGGTCTGCTTTGTAAGACCGGTAATCTGTGTGAAAACAGAATGAGCATGGGGCTATTCATGGCAGAAATTTTGAAAAAGAAAAACCTCAATACTAAGAAAAGCAGGCAGAAGGCGGCAAAAACAGAAATAGGAAAGGAACAGGAATATGTGTGGAATTGTAGGTTATAATGGAAAAAATTCAGTAACGGATCAGCTTTTAAATTCATTAGAGCTTTTGGAATATCGTGGATATGACAGTGCCGGAATTGCTACAATGAATAAAAAGACCGGTAAAATCAAAATCCGTAAGTGCGCCGGCAGGGTGGCAGATTTACGGCGGATCTGTGAAAATGACAAAAAGATTTCCACCTGTGGAATCGGTCACACCAGATGGGCGACGCATGGCGGGGTCAGCGATACGAATGCACATCCGCACCGCGTGGGGGATGTACTTTTGGTACATAACGGAATCATTGAAAATTACGAGGAGTTAAAGGATCATTTCATGCTCCATAAGGATTTAAAATCCCAGACGGATACGGAGGTGGTGGCAGCAGTTTTAAACCGCCTGTATGACGGGGATCCGCATGAAGCCATCAGAAAAGCAGTGAAATATCTTAAGGGGACGTTCTCTCTGGTTATCATGTTCGTAGACCGGCCGGATGTTATTTATGCCATCCGGAATGTCAGCCCGATTGTGGCGGCATATAATGAAAACGGCACCATGTTAGCTTCTGATGTGGTGGCTCTGGCAGGAACGGCAGACCAGTATATTGTGATACCGGAGTATGTGATTACAGAGCTGCACAAGAAAAAAATCAAGCTCTTTGATTTAAACGGGAAAAAGGTGGAGCCGGAGTTCTTAGAGATTGACTGGGACACCACAAGGGCTGGAAAAGGAAAATACCCGTTCTTTATGGAGAAGGAGATTATGGAGCAGCCGGAGGCATTGCGTGCAACGCTTGACGGCAGGGTGGTCAATGGGGAAATCGACCTTTCTGTAGACGGGATTCCGGACGATATTTTGAAGGACTGTGAACGAATCTGCGTGGTTGCCTGTGGTACTGCCATGCACGCAGGCCTGGTGGCCAAGGCGGTTATCCAGAGGAACTTAAGGATTCACATGGACGTGGAGTACGCATCGGAATTTATGTATGAAGATCCCATCATAGATGAAAAGACGCTGGTGCTTGCCATTTCCCAGTCCGGGGAGACCATCGACACATTAGAAGCACTCAAATATGCAAAGAAAAAGGGTGCAAAAAGCATTGGCATCATTAACATCAAAGGGTCTTCCATTGCCAGGGAAAGCGACTATGTCATGTATACAGTGGCAGGTCCTGAGATTGCGGTGGCGAGTACGAAGGCTTATACGACGCAGGTGCTGACGCTTCTGCTCCTCATTGGCAGAATGGCAAAGGTGCGCGGTATTTTTGATGAAGAAACAGAAAAGATTTTTATGGATAATCTTTTACAGGTGCCGGAAAAATTGGAAGAAGTGCTTGAAAAGAAAAATGATATCCATAAGATTGCCAGAAAGATACTGGACGCAAAGGATGCGTTCATGCTGGGGCGCGGTTTGGATTATTCCATTCTTTTAGAAGGAGCATTAAAGTTAAAAGAGATTTCATACATTCATACAGAGGCATATGCTTCTGGAGAGCTAAAGCATGGCACGATTGCGCTGATTACGGAGAATACGCCTGTGGTGGCACTGGTGACGCAGGAAAAAATTAAAGAAAAGGAGCTTTCCAACATCCGGGAGGTGCAGTCCAGAGGTGCGAGCGTGGTGCTGTTTGTACGGGAGGATTTTGACCTTGCAGATGCAGAATATACGGATGTGTTAAGCCTTCCGGTGATGACCGGGGAATTTATGGTCTTTCCGGCTTCGGCAGCCCTGCAGCTTCTGGCGTATTATGTGTCCATGGATAAGGGATTGGATGTGGATAAGCCAAGAAACCTGGCGAAGGTCGTGACAGTGGAGTAGATGCTTTGCATGACACTTTGAATACGCTTTCGCAGGATGATTTTCCGGCAGGGCTTGAATTGTTGTATCGGTAAGTAATGATTTTTCAGAATCAGAAAGGCGCGTGGGGCAGATGGCAGAAAAGAAAGAATATGGGTTTAAAGAGACAACTGTAACACTTACGGATGAAGATGGAAAAGATGTCACATTTTATGTGGATGAAATTTATGAGGTGGAAGGAAAGCTTTATGCTTCGCTCATTCCAGGAAATGTGGAGAATGTGACGGAATATTATGTGTTCCGGGTGAGGGACCTGGGAGAAGATGAGTTTGAGCTTGAGGATATTGAGGATGAAGAGGAGTATGATGCGGCAGCAGATGCGTATGAGGAAATCTTAGATACCAGGGCATGGAACATGATGAACAAGGAGTGATTTCAAGGTTCAAAAAGCAATAAACTGATGATTTCATACTTTTTGACCTTGGCATCATAAAATTATGATAAAAAAGGAGGTACGTGTCTATGAGGAATGTGGAAGGGACTTGCGGCAGTAATGCTTGCTGCGGGTATTTTATGCGTTAGAGGTGCAGTGGGCGGTCCGCAGCCGCAAAAGGCTTATGCGGCAGATGCATTAAAGAGCGGGGACTGGGAGTATAAGCTTTCCGATGATTCTGTTACCCTGACAGGTTATGCCGGGAAGGATGCAGAGGTGACGATTCCGGAAAAGCTGGGCGGTTATACGGTAACGGAGATAGGACATTCCTGTATGAAAAACAAGAAGTCCCTTACAACGCTTACCATACCGGCATCTGTTACAAAGATTGAAGGTTATGCATTCAGCGGCTGCAGCAGTCTTTCCAAGCTGTATTTCAACGCAGCGAACTGTAAATTTGGAAGCTATGTATTTTCCGGTGCAGCTCTTACATCAGGAAATTTAAGCGTGGAGTTTGGCGAGGGTGTCATGGCGGTTCCAGAGTGTTTCTTTGAATTTTCGGGGAATGAGAATTATCCGCGCGTGACTTCCGTTAAGTTTGCGGACAGTGTAAAGACGATTGGGAAGAGTGCATTCCAAAACTGCAAGGACTTAAAAAATATTACATGGGGCAGCGGATTGGAAAAAATTGGTGCGGATGCTTTTCGTGGCTGTACGGATCTGACTTCTTTGGAGCTTCCGGCAAAACTTAGTGAGATTGGGCATAGTGCCTTTCGTGAGGACAAGGCATTAACGAGCATTGCGGTTCCTGCAGGAGTGACAGATATTGAAGGATATGCGTTTGAGGGCTGCAGCAATCTCTCCGAGCTTTATTATTATGCACCAAACTGTAAGGTTGGGAGCTACATCTTTTCCGGTGCGGGCGTGACATCCGGAAAGGTGGCTGTGGAATTTAGTGCCGGTGTCGTCAATATTCCGGAGACTTTATTTGAGTATTCGGAAGATGAAAATTATCCGCGTGTGTATTCTGTAAAATTTGCCGACAGCGTAAAGACGATTGGGAACAGTGCATTTAAAAACTGCAAGGAGCTAAAGGAAATCACATGGGGAACGGGTCTGGAGAAAATCGGTTCATACGCCTTTTACGGATGTACGGGGCTGACCTCTTTGGAACTTCCGGAGAAATTAAATGAGATTGGGCACAGTGCATTCCGTGAGAATACGGCACTCGGGAGCATTATGATTCCGTCCAGTGTGACAGATATTGAAGGATATGCGTTTTCCGGCTGCAGTAATCTGACCCTTCTTTATTATAAGGCGGCAAAATGCAGCATAGGAAGCTACATCTTTTCCGGAGCCGGAATTACGTCAGGAAATGTGTGCGTGAAATTTGCAAAGGGCGTAACATATGTTCCAAAGACCTTTTTTGAATATTCAGGAGATGAAAACTATCCGCGTATAACGGCTGTGGAGATTGCTGACAGCGTGAAGACCATTGGAGATGATGCGTTCAAGAACTGTAAGGACTTAAAGGAAATTCAATGGGGGAAGGGCCTGGAGGAGATTGGTTCCAATGTGTTCCAGAATTGTACCGGACTTACTACTGTGACCCTGCCGGAGAAGTTAGGAAAGATTGGGCATAGTGCATTCCGGGGAGATATCGGTCTGGAAAATGTGAACATTCCAGCCAGTGTGACGGAAATTGGCGGATATGCGTTTGAGGGCTGCAGCAATCTTACAAAGGTATTTTGCCTTGCAAAGAACAGTAACATGGGAAGTTATGTGTTCCAGAACTGTACCAGAGTAACGATCTGGTGCTATAAGAGCAGCAAAATAGCAGCTGATGCTGCCACGAACCATTATCAGACAAGATTTTTGGACCCGGCAGCTATATCGGTATCCAAGGTCACGTCAGGGAAAAAGGGCTTTACCCTGAAGTGGAAAAAGGTTTCCGGAATCAAGGGGTATGAAATCCGTTATTCCTTAAAGTCAGGCATGGGCAGTGCAAAAGTGGTGAAGATCAAAGCATCCGGCACGTCTTATAAGGTGACGAAGTTAAAAGCCAAGAAAAAATATTTTATACAGATACGTGCATATAGTGTGGTGGAAGGAATTACAGTGTATGGAAACTGGAGCGCAAAGCAAAAGGTGACGACGAAAAAATAAATGCGCATTACCATACAGGGAAAGAGCGTGGACAGGTGTGCATACGGTCTCTGCGGGCGGGATATTTTACCGTCCGCAGGCATAATGTGCACAACCCCCGTGCAATGAAATATCCCAGCATAGCTGGGCACGGGGCGCGCGACGAGTAGAAGGCGGCAAACCTACCTCCTACTCGATCAGGGAGGAATATGTTTTGGCAGGGACGATGGTGCATCTTTTAATAGCAGGAAAATTATATGAACAGTTGAAGGAAAAAAAGTGGAGATATCCCTTTGATGCCGGGCTGTGCCTGCGGGAGGATTATTTTATTGCGGGAAACATCTGCCCGGATGGAATCATGGCGCGGAAAGGGTATGAGCGGAGCATGAAGCTTCATACGCATTTCCGGGATGATATTCCGGACGGAACCTTTGAAGCAGAGGGAAATGTGGAGAAGTTTGAAAAACGCATGATGGATTTCTGGATTTCCCATGAAGCAGAGGAAAAGTGCTTTCCTGGTCTTTATCTGGGATATGTGACACATATGATGACCGATGAAAAATTCATTTTGGAGGAACGTCCAAGGTTTTTTGAGGAAGCTTTGAAAATGGGGCTTACGGTCCATGATCGGGAAACCTATGTATGTTTTGGGAAGGAAACGGATCTGGTGGATTTTCGTCTGGTCAGGGAAAAAAAGGAGCTTGAAAGGGCAAAGGAAATTCTGGAGAAGGTTCCTCCGTATGAAATCAGCGGCATGATTACAGAGGAGGAGCTGACAGATAGCAGAAACTGGATTTTACAGCATTTCTTTTATGAGGAACATGAGGAACAGGAAACAAGGTGCTTGAAATATGAACGCATGGTGCAGTTCGTGGAAGCGGCTGTGGGGGAAATCATGGAACGGCTGTCAACGGAAAAATATTTTTAAAAAAAGATTTTCGTGTTTTGTTTTCTGCTTGACTTTCCTTGAAATATGGTTCAAAATATACTCACGAGGGATTTTTCGTTCGTGAGTATTTTTTACTTTATGAAAATTATGTTTCCTAAAGTAAAAATAGTATGTGCACAGAGGAGTATTGCATCGCAGGAAGAACATGCTCCCTGGGAAGTCAAAAATTTATGAAAAGAATGGAGATGATATTTTGTTTGGTTTTGGACAGTTGATTGGGATTTTGAAAAAGAATCCAAAGAAAATCGTTTTTACAGAGGGGGAGGATGCCCGTATTTTAGAGGCGGCATCACGTCTGCTTGCAAGTAATTTTTTACACCCAATTCTGGTAGGAAGTGAGGACAAGATCTTTGAAGCCGCTGAAGAATGTGGTTTCAATATCCGTGGGGCAGAAATCATTGATCCGGCAAAGTATGACAAAATGGATGAGATGGTGGCAGAATTCTGTGAGCTTCGGAAAAAGAAAGGGGTTACACCGGAGCAGGCAAAGGAGATTCTTTTGCAGGGAAATTATTTTGGCACCATGTTAGTAAAGATGGGCGTTGCAGATGCGCTTCTTGGCGGAGCAACGTATTCTACAGCAGACACTGTCCGTCCTGCGTTGCAGCTGATTAAGACAAAGCCGGAAAACAGCATTGTATCTTCCTGCTTTATTTTGGTGCGTCCTGGTGCCACCGGTGACAATGAGGTGCTCGCCATGGCAGATTGTGCCATAAACATTAAGCCGACTGAGGACGAGCTCGTGGAGATTGCAGGTGAGGCTGCAAAATGTGCCAAAATTTTCGGTGTGGATCCACGAATTGCATTTTTAAGCTATTCCACGCATGGCTCTGGTGCCGGTGAAGATGTGGATAAGATGCGTAATGCAGCCATGAAGACAAAACAAAAATATCCGGATCTGCCGATTGAAGGTGAGCTTCAGTTCGATGCGGCGGTTTCTCCGCGTGTGGCAAGGACAAAATGCCCGGAGTCCACGGTGGCAGGTCATGTAAATACATTTATTTTCCCTGATATCAGTGCCGGAAACATTGGATACAAGATTGCGCAGCGCATGGGTAATTTTGATGCTTATGGACCGATTCTTTTAGGCTTAAATGCACCGGTCAATGACCTTTCCAGAGGCTGCAATGCCTCCGAGGTGTATTCCATGGCAATCATTACGGCGGCATTGGCAGATGCGAATGCGGGTGCAGGTGCATCTGCATAAACCGTCAGAAAGGTAAATTGCATCAGGTGATGCAGGGATTAAGGGCATTATAGGACTAAAAAATCCGGTAATGAGGAAATGGTACATCTAACAGCAGGCATTTTAACAGGTCGTAAAAAAGGATGATGGGAGCAGAAATGATGACCCACAGATTGGAATATAACAGGCAGATCTGTCCAAAAAGATTGTACTGCTCTTTGGAATAGTCCCAGACGTTTAAGCCTAACCGCTGGTTTACGACCATGCCAATGCAAAATTCCACAAGGGTAATTAAAAGACCGCTGAGGAGCATCTGGCTGAGCAAGGCAATGGATCCGCCGAGAACTTTGCGGATTCCGCCAATCAAAAGAAAGCAGATTCCTCCGGCAAGGAACATGGAAATATGGGTCCGGCCTCTTGCTAAGAGCTCCATGACACAGTAAAAGAAGCCGCCCAGAAAAAACATAATCATATTTGCCTGAATATGTGACATGGAAAAC
>CADBMP010000234.1 GCA_902795775.1 uncultured Lachnospiraceae bacterium
ACATGGTAAAACCTCTCAAACATTGAAATAAATCCTATCAACTGTTCTTCGTTCATCTGATCCACGATACGGATTGCTAAATCTCTATTGCTCATATTCATCCCTACAATCAATTCTATTATAATTTTCCTTATCCTGATTCTTAAAATCGCCAGTAAGCTGCTGACGATTTTAAGTCAAAAACCTCACCCCTGCTTAAACCGGAACGCACAGATCCAGACCGGATTTTCTGCCTGCATCATATGATAAGCACCAAGCGTCCTGCTCCTGCTTGCCTGTACCTGCACAATTTCCTCATCCTCCACTGGAAAAAAGGAAAGCACTTCCTTTATTTCACAAATGGTTTCAAGGGTGATGGCATTTATGACCACGCGCATAAAAGGATTTTTCTGATACAGCGCAGTTAAGATTTCCTTCAGCCTTCCACCGCTTCCCCCAATGAACGCATGGGTCGCCTGCGGAAGCAAAGAAAGCCCGTCCGGTGCCTCTGCTTTTACTATCTCCATGTTTTCCAGCCGGAATTTTTCCTTGTTCTTTTCCATAAAAGACAGTGCCTCCTCTTTTTTCTCGACCGCATAAACCTGAATATTTTCAGAAAGCCCTGCAATCTCCACTGCCACAGAACCTGTCCCGCTGCCAATGTCATAAACAACAGAATCCCTGCATAATTTTAATTTGCAGATACTGACCTCACGCACTTCTTCCTTCGTCATTGGAACCTTTCCCCGGATAAATTCTGTGTCCGGCCTGCCATGCGTCAACGGTTTTTCCTTTACATCAGGATTTATAACCAGACACGTATACAGCCCCTCCTCTTTCAGAGAACAGCACTCCTCCGGGGCGAGCTCCAGGATTTTCTGTTCCGGACAGGAAAGCTGATATCCTGCAAAAACCGTACAATGCGCCATGCCTGCATCCAAAAGCAGGCTTCCCAGCCGGTTCACATCCTCCACACCGGACATCAGAAGAAATGTTTTCTTTTCCTGCTTTAACCGCTCTGCCAGATTCGGATGTTTTTTTCCATGAATGCTGCATATATATGCATCCTGATAGCTTTCCCCGGTACACGCCGCCAGATACGATACAGCTGAAATTCCCGGCAGAATACGGACATCTGCATTTAATCCTCCTCTTTCCACCTCCTGTTTTAACGCCTGGTAGAAATACCGGCATCCGCTGTAAAATCCACTGTCCCCCGAAAAAAGAACCACCACATTTTCACAGGAAGATATCATCCCCTTTTCCTGCATTCTTCTCAATTCCCTTAGATACGGAATAATCCTGTCTGCCGTATAGTACGGCCTTTTTTCTAATTTAGGCTGATGGTCCGCAATCAGCCGTTCAGCTCCCAACAGAATATCCGCATGTTCCAACGCTTTCTGCACTTCTCCGGTAAGCGTTTCCTGTTTTCCCATCCCGGCTCCTGCAAGAATAATCTGGAATTTTTTTTCATGCGCAATTTCCATGCCGCAGATTTCCCCCAGTTTTTTACAGACCACGCCAAAAGAATCCCCGTCATGCTCCTTTCCACTGTCAATCACAAACACCGGAATCCCCGCTTTTTCTGCCGCCTGAAGTTTCTCCTCATATCCCCCGTTCTTCCCGCTCTTTTTTGTTACAAGACACCGGATTTTATACTGGTAAAGCATTGCCTCATTCATTTCCGCCGTAAACGGACCCTGCAGTGCTAAGATCTGTTTTCCAAAAATTTCCTGTTCCATGCAGGCAGACAGACTTTCTAAGCCCGGCAGCACCCTCACATACAGTCTTTTTTTCAGTTCCGCTTTACGGCAATAGACCGGCAGAGACTTACTTCCTGTGGTCAGTAAAATATTTCCATCCACCCGCCCTAATGCCTCTGCACAAGCTTCATGGTCTTCAAAAAACACAACTTTCCCTTCCTCATTTTCTGCATCTGTCTCCCGAAGCAGGCGGAAATACGGGATTTCCATGCCACACATGGCTTCTGTAATGTTTTGTGAAATAAGCCTTGCATAAGGATGTGTTGCATCCACGACTGCCAGAAAACCACCCTCCAGAATGAAACTTCTGATTTCCTCTTTTTCCATTCTGCCTGCATGGATATTTACAAACGGGCTCTCCCTTAACACCTGCTCCCCATATTCCCCGGCCACACAGACCGTATGTGTAATCCCTGCATCCGTCAGGGCTTCAGACAGATTTCTCCCCTCTGTCGTTCCTGCAAATATCAGTATTTTCTTCAATTTGATACCCCCGCTTTGTCACCAGTTTTCCATTGATGATTTCTGTTCCAGAATTTCCAATATAAACCGTAGTAAACATATTTACTTCCATTTTTCTAAGCTCCTGTAACGTACAAGTTCCTGCCGTCTGCCCGTCCCTGCCGATATTCTCCACATATCCACAGGCTCTTTCCTCTTCCATGAAACGCAACAGGATATCACAGGCACGTTCCAGATAGTCTTTTCTTCTGTGACTGGAAGGATTATAAAGCACAATGACAAAATCTCCTTCTGCAGCGGCTGACAGCCTTTTTTCTATTTTTTCCCAGGGGGTCATTAAATCACTTAAACTGATGACACAAAAATCATGGTTCAAGGGTGCTCCAAGGACTGCTGCGCCACTGTTAGCTGCAGTCACGCCCGGAATCACTTTTAACTTTATTTCCGGATATTCTTTTCCAATTTCATACATCAGCGAAGCCAGACCATAAACGCCTGCATCTCCACTGCAGATGAGAGCCACCCGTTTTCCCTCTGCGGCTTCTTTAAAGCAGATCCTGCAACGCTCCTTTTCCTGTCGCATGGGCGTTGAAACCAGCTCTTTTCCCGCAAAACGTTCCCCCAATAATTCCACATAGACCGTATAACCAATGATAACATCTGCATTTTCTAATGCCTGTAATGCCTCCCTGGTCATCATTTCTTCCCTGCCGGGTCCCATTCCAACTATATATATCATATTCTCCATTCCATGACACACTCCCTTACCATTTTCTTTTTGCAATCGCAATCGTCATTCCATCTTCTGCGTGTTTCTTATAAATCAGCGTTCCTTCTGCGCCACACGCTTTTATGGCAGCCCGTTCACATACATTGTCCACACCAACCTGTTCTTTTACAAACATGGAGCCACAAAAATCACCTGTGGTTTCCTGTAACTGTTCTGCGGAAAAAGTGAGGAACGGAACGTGCGCTTTCCTGCTCCACAAAAGAAATCCTGTCTCCTTTTTCTTCCGGTCTATGGACGCCAGCGCAAATACCTGTTCTTCCCGGATTCCTGCTTCTGCCAGGCTTTTTTTTATCAGATTACTTATCTGTTCCGGCTCCTTTCCCTTTTTGCAGCCCATGCCTATCGCATATTCCTTTGGTCTTAATAAAATTAAAAAATCCGCTTTTATCTCTTCTGTCGTGACCAGAATATCCACTGGACGGACTGGCGGATAAGGAACCATTTTCACCTCGTCTGTAAGGCACGCAGCCTGTAACATATGCCCCGGCTCCACTGAAAGCGTCAGCTCCATTCCTTCCAGGACTTTTGCAGATACTTTTGCTATTCCCTCCCGATTTGCAATATGAAATCCATTCTTTTTAGCAAATAAATCCACCGCAAATTTCTGATTCA
>CADBMP010000235.1 GCA_902795775.1 uncultured Lachnospiraceae bacterium
ATAAAGCTATCCATTTTTTACCCTCTGTTCTTTTTCATCTTTTCCTCTTTAATAATCAGCTGAAAATCTTTCATATCCTTTGCGATTTCCCCGCTCAATGCCAACATGCAGATCAAATTCGGAACCGCCATCAGCGCATTCGCAATATCCGAAAAGGTCCATGCAATCTCTAAGGTGGTGGTGGCTCCCACAAACACGATCAGGGAAAATACGATACGGTAGATCATATTATATTTATGTGTTCCAAATAAGTATTCAAACGCTTTTTCACCATGATACTCCCAGCCCAGAATGGTGGAGAATGCAAAAAGCACAATCCCAATGCAGACTAAGAATCCTCCCGGCTCGTTCAAAACGGTCTTAAATGCCAGAATGGTGAGCGGGGAGCCAATGACTAAGGTTTTATATTCATAGGAATTTTTTTTGCTGTCAAAAACATACAGATTTCCATCTTCGTCACTCCACTCCTTTACCGATGTCAGGTACGTCTGCTCCAGATTCGCCGTTTCCTTCTCCACAGAGGCACCCTCTTTCACCGGATGCAATATGATTTCACCTTGTTCTCCCCCTTTTTCCTCCAGGACAAGAGGCATATCCGATTCATCATCCGAATATTCATACTCAAAATTTAGCTCATAATCCTTTGTGGACATTTTTTTATCCTGGCCGGCTGCAGAAATTTCTATCACTTTATTTTCCTTGAACCGATACGTCCCCTGTGCCGCCGTTTCCGTACTTCCAAGTACACCGGAGCTTGCAATGCAGAGTCCGGTAATCGTGCAGACCACAATGGTATCCCAGAACGTTCCTGTCATGTTGATATATCCCTGACGCACATGATTTGTGGTAGATGCAGCAGCCGCCGTAATTGCTGCGGAACCCATGCCCGCCTCATTGGAGAACACGCCACGCGCCACGCCAAAACGAAGTGCCTTTCCCATGGAAGCCACAAGCGCACCACAAAGTCCGCCGCCCACGCTCTTCATGGAAAATGCCATCTTAAAAATCATGGCAAGCCCCGCAGGAACGTTTCTGATATTTCCAATAATCACAATAAGTCCTGCAATCATGTAAAATACTGCCATCAGAGGCACCACCACCTGCGATACCTTTGAAATGGTCTTGATTCCCCCAATGATGATAAGAAGGGCAAACAGTGTAATGATGGCTCCTGTCACTGCCAAAGGCACATTGAATGTAGAAAACAGTGCCGTGGAAATGGAGTTTGCCTGCGTCAGGTTCCCGATTCCAAAGGAAGCAATGACGGCAAACAATGCAAAGAACCATCCAAACGCCGTACCAAGCTTTTTATGTTTAAATGCCTTTCTCATGGTGTACATGGGACCACCGGACATTTCACCCTTTTCATTGATTTCGCGGTATTTGATGGCAAGCATGCACTCACTGAATTTTGAGGTGAGCCCAAAAACTGCGGAAATCCACATCCAGACAAGTGCGCCCGGTCCGCCGGATACCATGGCAGTTGCCACTCCAACGATATTTCCTGTTCCGATGGTTGCAGCAAGTGCTGTTGTCAGTGCAGAGAACGGAGAAACATCCCCTTCTCCCTTTTTCTGCCTTGCCTCTTTACTAAGTACGCTCCGTATCGCATATGGCAGATTTCTAATACACAGAGCTTTTGTCCGGATTGTCAAAAAAACACCCGTCCCCACTAAAAGAGCCAGCATAATGGGTCCCCAGACCACATCATCAATCGCCGACAGTACATCACCTATCACTTTTGTATCCATACAAACCTCCATTCTTTCTTTTTCATTTTTTTAACTGAACTTATGCTATCTGCCTAAAATCCTGCATATATGGATTTTGGGCAAGATAGTATTTCGTCCAGACTATGAAAAAAACGACATGCAAGTACATCGTTTCTTAATTAACGATGTACTTGATACTGACTTATTTTTTTCCTGAGCCGACATACCAGCCACAGATATTTCATTATTTTTGTATTCCATAGTACATGAATACACGAACAGTGTTTATTCTACCACATAGCACCATTGTTTTCAAGCCACAACATTCTCACATGCCCTGCTGCATCATAATCTCCTGCTGCATCATA
>CADBMP010000236.1 GCA_902795775.1 uncultured Lachnospiraceae bacterium
AGGTAGCCAGATGGAGAAAGAAGCGGCTCTGTTAGAATCAGGAAAAGAGAATGAGGATTTGTGTTCTTTTTACGAAGACGAGCTTACGGAATTGTATTCTTCTTGCGGTAGCGACACATGTAGAGTGCGTGGCAATGCTACAAAGGAAATTAGCAGAAGAACGCAATGCGGATGGCGGTGTGGCAAATGTACATTTCGCAAGATAGAGGGGCGTGACATTTACATTCTGTACAAAATGGCACTGTGGCGGCAGTAACAGCTGCGAAAAAAGACAAAGGAGGTTGCAGCTAATGAGAATTAGGATAAAAGGATTTTTAAGCATTCTGCTTAGTGTGGCGCTGGTGATGGGAATGATACAGGATGTGAAGCTGGCAGCGGGGGCTGGAATTCAAGTACATGCGAATGGGAAATTTTATGCCGGAGGATTAGCAAAAGTCTACGGAAACAAGCGCAAAGAAACGGAGGAGCTTGAAAATGTTTATTTGGATTCCAAGAATATTAACATTGACACAACAAGTCCGTTTACTGATGAGGCAGATATCAGTTTACAGCAGAAAACGGTTTATATAATCTGGTGGTGGAGTGGAAAAGCTCTGAAGAACAAAACGAAGTGCTGACAAAAACTGTATTCCTGGTTCTTGAAGGGGATACAGAACGGGATATTGTTCTGCCGTCAGGAAAGGTAAGTTCCATTCTGGAAATTGGGGAAAATACAAGGGATATTGTAGTTGGAGGCCTGGAGGAGGAAGTAGAAGAGCTTTCGCGTGAAAGTGGTGGAAAAGATGTGGCAGTCACCATGTCGATAAAGGAAAAAGAAACGGACGGGTCTGACGGTATACCGTTATCATGATTCAGAAGTCAAGGTACTGGCAGAAAGTGATACAAGAAAAGATGGTACGTTCCGCATTGATGAGGATAATAAACTGGTGCATATTTACACGAACCAGTTCTCTGCATATGCAGTGGGTTATACGCCGTCTTTCAATATCAACAGCACTTTGGATCTTGGCAGTTATAAGGGGGAGGTAGAGCTTATTTTTAAGAAGACCGGTGAAAGCGGAGTATTGGCAAGCATGACGGTACAGGCAGGAAAAAGTGATGAGGAAATTTCTTTTAAAGATATCCCGAAGGGAGAATATGAGCTGACGTTGAAGTGGACAGATGCAAAAGAAAATATCCTGGAGATACCGTTGGAAGTAAAATAATGGAAGGGAAGATGATGCCCTTGACATATGCAGAGTGAGTGGCAAAGCTGCAGTTGATTGGTGAGGTTAATATTTTAAATATGAGGGACATGGCTAATGAATAAACATATAGGAGAAAATTCAATATTTAAGACAACCCATTTGATGATTCTTATATCATTATCTTTGTTTTCACTAATACTTATTGGTGAATCTTTCCTTATGGGTTGGGAAATCTGGATGGCATTTGTTATTATTATTGCAGTTTTAGGATGCTGGTTTATGCATTTCAGGAATATATTGTCGTCCTGTCAGCGTCTTTGGGTATATTCCATTTTTATGATGTTTCTGTCAGTTTTTTACGGAATTCATCTTACCAGCACGTTTGACCTGGCAGGGCTGATTACAGTATGTATCATCATGTTCACCATGACCGGTGTGAAAGTCCTGATAAATATGTGGCAGGTGACATATTATCTTATTCTTGCTTACGATCTGGTGAATATGTATTGGCAGGGGTATGTTTTTGACAGTATGATGATTTTCAGGACATTGTTCCAAATGTTTTTTGTTTTCGTGGCGGGATGGATTTCCAGACGCATCATCGGAAAATGGGTTGAGCTTCTTTATCGCTCCAAAGATGAGATTGAACTTCTCCATGAGTCAACTACACGTTTGAATGACTTCCTTGCAAATGTATCACATGAGATTAGAACTCCGATTAACGCGGTGATCGGTCTTACTGATGTCTGCATAGAAAAAATAGATGACCCGAATATTCAGAAAAATTTGATTTCTGTTAAGGATGCAGGTCAGCGGGTTGCCGAGCAGATCAGTGATATCCTGGATTATTCCGAGATAGATATGAAGAAGCTGGATGTTAATGTGGAACAGTATATGCTTTCCAGTGTTGTAAATGATGTTGTTACAGAGATGGCTTATATCAAACCGGAACATATTGAACTTATTGTAGACGTGGACGCAGCATGTCCTGCCATGATGGTTACTGATGTTCCCAAGCTGAAAAAAATCCTGTGGCACATTATTTCCAATGGTTTGAAATATACGAAACAGGGCGGCGTGTATGTTCATATATACGCTATTCCGCAGGATTATGGCATTAACCTCTGTATTGAAGTAGAAGATACAGGTATAGGCATGGGCCGGGATGAGCGGGAACACATCTTTGAGCACTTCTACCAGGGAAATTCGGGAAGAACCAGATCCACCAGCGGTTTGGGACTTGGCATGTCCATTGTTTCAGGGTTTGTTAAGGCTTTGGGCGGTTTCATGATCGTGAGCTCTGAACTTGGTAAGGGAACCAGGGTCAAGGTTTCGATTCCACAGGAGGTTGTAGATCCATCCAAGTGCATGTCCCTTAGTACAAAAGATAATATGAGCATAGGAGCATTTTTGAGTTTTGACAAATTCTCTAACCTGCAGGTCCGGGAGTTCTACAATGTTATGATTAAACATATTGTTCAGGGGCTTGGTGTTGTTATGCGCTGGGTGGAAACTTCGGATAAACTGCAGGAATTGACAAATAATATGGAACTTACCCATCTGTTTGTGGGTGAAGAAGAATACAGAAAGAATACCGGGTTTATAGAAAGTCTTGCGAATAAGATGGTCGTGGCTGTTATTGCCAATCCTGATTTCAGCCGGATGTCCGGGTCAAAAATCAGGATATTGCCAAAGCCCTTTTATTGCTTTCCTATGGTTTCTATGCTTAATCAGGATCCTTCTTTTGGAGAGAACAGGGCAGGCAGGCTCATGTGCAGCGGTGTAAAATCCCTGGTAGTAGATGATGAGCCTATGAACCACATGGTTGCAAAGGGCATTTTCAAACGTTACGGTATGGAAGTATTTACGGCAAATTCCGGAAAAGAAGCCATTGCTATGTGCGAGACCGGTGATTATGATATCATTTTTATGGATCACATGATGCCGGAGATGGACGGAATCGAGGCAACGAAACAGATAAGAACCGTTCTCACAAGGCGGCATAAAGAGATACCTGTGGTTGCATTAACTGCAAATGCAGTAAGTACGGCAAAGAAAATGTTTTTAAGAGAGGGCTTTGATGGCTTTATCAGTAAGCCTATCGAGCTTTCGGAACTAGAGCGTGTCCTGCGCAAAGTCCTGCCTAAGGAACTTTGCACTGAGGTATTTGAATCGGAAGAAGAGGTTCATGGCCGCACGGCAGAAAAACCGGCAGCGGTACCTGCAGCACCTGCTCTAGAAACCGGGGCAGACAAGCCGCTTTCTTTCCTGGAACAAGTGGCGGCTTTAGGTATCGATACTCAGTTAGCTCTGTGTTATTGCCAGAAAGACGAGGATTTCTACAAGCAGATTCTTTTGCAGTACATAGAAAGCGGTCCGGGGAAACGGCTGGATGCAGACAAGTTCTGTGGCGACAGGGATTTCTCCAATTATGCAATCGTTGTTCATGCATTAAAGAGTACATCCAAGATGATAGGCGCCAACAAGTTAAGCGATATGGCGAAAGCATTGGAAGATGCGGCTAAGGCCGGGGATGATGAGTTTATTCAGGCTCATCATGAGATGGTCATGGCTGAATATAAGCGGCTGGTTGAAGGCATTGCCAGGGTTTACAAAGAAACTGCGGAGGTCAGCGAAGATACGGACGCAGGGGTTATGGAGTTTTCTGCAGATGACACGGTAACAGAATTTGCGCCTGAGGAGTCCGGTGAGGACGCAGGGAGTGACGATGACGATATTTTAGAGTTTATGCCAGAGGAGGATTAGGACATGAGAAAATATTTTGAACGAAATCCTGAAACAGAAAAATATGTATACCAGTCCGCTCTGAAGGTTGATTTTTGGTTCTTCCTTGCCCTCACCATGTATGAGGTCTTCCATATGGTATATACTTTCGTTTTTGCGGATGCTTACGGAGAACGTGTTATCTGGTCAAGACTTGCCTACGGGTTTTCCGGAGTAGCCCTGGCATTGTTTTCAGTAGCGTGTTTCTATGTCATGAAGGACTATGACAGACGATATAAGCTCTTAAAGTATGCCAATGTGCTGTGTACCTTTGCCATACTGGGACTTTCCATTGTTGTTACCATACTTGACTCCTTAAGGTCGGGGGTTATGGACACGACCCTGATCATCGTTATGTCCTGCATCATGCCCATTTTGTTATATATGCCCATTTCAGCATTTCTGGCGGTGTTCCTGTTTTCTAACGGAACGGTGCTGCATTATTATATAATACTGAATATGCAGGATGGAACAAAGTATGGTGCGGTAAAGTATTACTCCATATACATTGTTATGTGGATAATAATGAGTACCATCATTATGTATGTAAAATACAGACTCTATGAAAGAATCTTAGAGTCTGACAGGCAGAAAGTAGAAATTGAGAAATTGAACGCCTCACAGAATCGTTTTTTCTCCTCCATGAGCCATGAGATACGTACACCCATAAATACCATCATTGGTCTTAACGAGATGATTTTACGTGAAAATGTTTCTGATGAGATTAACGAGGATGCCGCAAATATCAGGTCTGCCGGTAATATGCTCCTTCATTTGATAAATGATATCCTGGATATGTCCAAGCTGGATTCCGGACAGATGCAGCTGACGCCGGTGTCATACAGAACGGGCGATATGCTCTCCGACATTGTAGGAATGCTGTGGATTCGTGCCAAGGATAAAGGCCTTGAGTTTAAGATTGATGTGGCTCCGGATCTTCCGGGAGAACTCTTTGGTGATGAAGTCAGAATTAAGCAGATTCTTATAAATGTGTTGAATAATGCAATTAAATACACCAAAGAAGGCTCTGTTACATTAAATATCCAGTGCAGAAAAGAGGAAAGCAATAACGTTACGGTTATATGCTCCATTTCCGATACAGGCATGGGCATTAAAAAAGAGAGTATTCCGTACCTTTTCACCGCATTTAAGCGGGTGGACGAAACGGAAAACAGATACATTGAAGGAACGGGCCTGGGGCTGTCCATTGTTAAGCAGCTGGTTGATCTCATGGGCGGAAAGATTACGGTTAATTCTGTCTATACCAAGGGTTCCACATTTATTATAGAGATTCCACAGAAAAGTATATCAGGAAGTACCGTTGGAGCAATTGACCTTTCCAAGCGCAGCAGCGTTATGTGTATGGAAACCTATCATCAGAGCTTTGAGGCACCGGATGCAAATGTCCTTGTGGTTGATGATACGGAGACGAATCTTATGGTTGTTGAGAAGCTTCTTCGTGATACCAGGGTTCATATTGTTACTGCCGGCAGTGCCAGGGAGGCTTTGGAGAAAACGGTCCAGACGCAGTTTCACGTAATATTCATGGATCACCTTATGCCGGAGATTGACGGTATTGAATGTATGCATATGATTCGTAACCAAAAGGGTGGATTGTGTAAAGAATCCAAGATTGTGGCGCTTACTGCCAATGCCGGCGGTGATACAAAGGCGCTTTACGTCAAAGAAGGATTTGATGGTTATCTGGTCAAACCGGTAAGAGGCGAGTCGCTTGAAAATGAGCTTCGGCGTCTTCTTCCGGATGAACTTGTGACAATAACTACTACCGGAGGAGAGATTGTTGAAGAAAGCACGCTTTGGATTAAGGATTACCAGGCTAAGGCGGAAGTTGTTATTACTACGGAATCTGTTGCGGATATTCCGCAGGAGATTGTGGAAAGATATCATATCAAGGTGATTCCTCATCTGGTCCGTACAGAGGCGGGTACTTTCCGGGATGGCCTGGAGATAGATCCTTCAGGACTTCTGTCTTATATGGAGGATGGGGATAAATATGTTGAGACCACGGTTCCTGATGTTGCTTACCATGAAGCATTTTTTGCAAAACAGCTGGAGCATGCCAACAATGTGGTTCATATATCAATATCTTCTCTTGTGGAAAATTCGGGATATCACGCAGCAGCTGAAGCGGGCAGGTCATTTGACAATGTATTCGTTATAGATTCCGGCCATTTATCAAGCGGTCAGGGGCTTTTGGCCATAGAGGCTGCAAGGCTTGTAGAGGAGGGATATGGTGCGGAAGAAATCGTGGAGAAAGTTCTTGCTGCAAAAAAAAGGGTGCATACCAGTTTTGTTGTGGATTCTCTGGACTATCTGGCAAGAGCCGGGCAGATTGGCAGGAGGACGGCGGACATTGTTAATGCTCTCATGATTCATCCGGTACTTTCCATGAAGAAGGGTGTGCTTTCACTGGGAGGATTCTATTTTGGAACCAGAGAAAGCTCATGGAGAAAATATGTCTCCTGGTCTCTTAAGACCATAAATAAGATAGACACACGTGTACTCTTTGTCACATATGTTAGTCTTAGCAATAAGGAAAAAGAAGTAATTGCTGAAGAAATATCTAAAAGAATGAATTTTGAAAAAATCTATTTTCATGAGGCATCCCCGGTCATTGCGGTCAACTGTGGACCAGGTACCTTTGGAATGCTGTTTATGACTGAGGAGTAGAGGGATTGCTGTGTTTCGTTTTTGGCATGCAGTGCCGTGGTTATACGGATAAAAAGAAATGGGAAATTCCATGGGCTATCCTGGAATTTCCCGTTAAAAAAAACGAAGCAGACTTCCCGGTTACTGCATCAAATTCATTCTTTCAAAGTCTAATGAAATGTATCGTTTATTCTTTCTCACTATTCTCAGATATACCCTGTATCATAAAATCAATGCAGTCATCAAAGATATATTTTTCCATTCCTGTCTATACGCATGTACCCACATATCACGCCGTTTGTTTTTCTGAACTTTCAGGATTGTACCTCTTCTTGCTAAGGCGGTTGAGGAGGGCATTTTTTTCTTGCTTTTCTATGGTAAAAATGCTAAAATGAAATCTGGAATTGCGCGTTTTCTTTGTCAGATTTTCATAAAAATAACAGCATGAAACCACGCTGCAAACCTTCTTTCGGAAGGCAGATGAATCTGTTTTGACAAACGGCGTAATAATAAGAAAAGAAAGGGGAACCGGAATGAGTAATGCAACGTTTCGTGGGGGTGTCCACCCTTACGAGGGAAAAGAATTGTCTGAGGACAGACCAATTAAGACGGTGACAGCGGCAAAGGGCGACTTTGTTTTCCCGATGGCGCAGCATATCGGGGCACCGGCAACACCGGTTGTAAGTAAAGGTGATAAGGTTCTGGTCGGACAAAAAATTGGCGAAGCCAGCGGTTTTATTTCTGCAAATATCTGCAGTTCGGTTTCTGGAACCGTCAAAGCCGTAGAACCAAGGATGCTCCTTAACGGCTCTTATGCAACCTGTGTCGTCATCACAAATGACGGAGAATACACAGGAATTGAAGGGCTTGGAGAGGACAGGGACTATACAAAACTTTCTGATGATGAAATCCGGAATATTGTGAAAGAAGCGGGAATCGTGGGTATGGGAGGCGCAGGTTTCCCGACCAATGTGAAACTGGCACCAAAAAATCCGGATGCAATCGATTATATCCTGGTCAATGGAGCAGAATGTGAACCGTATCTGACCTCGGATTACCGTCAGATGCTGGAGTGCCCGGAAGAAATCGTGGGCGGATTAAAAGTCATCTTAAAGCTCTTTAAAAATGCAAAGGGGCTTATCTGTATAGAGGATAATAAGCCCGCTGCCATCCGGAAAATGCAGGAGGCAGCAGCAGGCGAAGGCCGGATTGATGTAAAGGTCTTAAAAACAAAATATCCTCAGGGCGGCGAGCGTACATTGATTTCTGCAGCCACCGGAAGGAAAATCTATTCTAAAAAACTGCCTGCAGATGCCGGCTGTATCGTAGATAATATATCTACTGTCATTGCCATTTACAGGGCAGTATGCAAGCAGACGCCTTTAATTACCAGAGTCATGACTTTGACAGGAGATGCATTTCAAACACCAATCAATGTAAATGTGCGCTTAGGCTGCAATCATGCGGATTTAGTCGCAGAGGGAGACGGGTTTTCTGTGGAGCCAAAGAAAATCATTTCCGGCGGTCCCATGATGGGCTTTGCCATGTTTGACTTAAATGTGCCGGTCACAAAGACTTCGTCTTCCATTCTGGCAATGACGGAGGATCAGGTGGCAGAGTTTGACCCGACGCCATGTATCCGCTGCGGAAGGTGCGTCCAGGCATGCCCTGGAAATCTGGTGCCGCAGAAAATGGCACAGGCAGCCCTTCATGGTGATTACGATGGTTTTGTAAAATTAAGCGGCATGGAATGTTACGAATGCGGAAGCTGTACTTTTGTCTGTCCGGCAAAACGGCCGCTTACCCAGACATTTAAGCAGGCACGTCAGTATGTGGCTGCACAGAGCAGAAAGAAATAGGAGGTGTAACGAGCGTGAATAATTTGTTAAATATATCATCATCCCCACATGTGCGTGACAAGTCGAGCACAAAGAGCATCATGTGGGATGTATTCTTAGCACTTATGCCTGCTGCTCTTTTTGGAATTTATAATTTCAGTATCAAGGCAAAGAGCATAAATGCAGTCCTGCTTCTGGTAGTCTGCATTGCGACCTGTGTGCTGACGGAATACATCTGGCAGACCTGTATGAAACTTCCTTTGACGGTAAGTGACGGCAGTGCCGCACTTACAGGCCTGCTGCTGGCACTGAACCTGTCTTCCACCTTTCCGGTATGGATGGCAATCGTTGGAAGTGTCTTTGCAATTTTAGTCGTAAAACAGTTATTTGGCGGGATTGGTCAGAATTTCATGAATCCGGCACTTGGTGCAAGGTGTTTCTTAATGGTTTCCTTTGCCGGTCAGATGACCTCTTTTACTTATGACGGTGTGACCGGGGCGACCCCGCTTGCCATCATCAAGACAGGCAAAGTGCCGGAGGGCCTGGCAAAGCCGGAGCTTCTTGACATGTTCATAGGAAACATAGGCGGAACCATTGGTGAAACTTCTGCAATCGCACTTCTTTTAGGTGCAGCGTATCTATTTTATAAAAAGATCATTACATGGAGAATTCCGGTGTGCTACATTGTAACCTTTGCGGCATTTTTCCTGATTTTTGGAACCAGAATGGCTGGTGTGGACCACATGGATCTGACGGTACTGTGTAAAGAGCTCTGCGGCGGCGGTTTAATTCTTGGAGCTTTCTTTATGGCAACGGATTATGTTACCAGTCCGATTACACCAAAGGGTCAGATTAAGTTCGGTGTCATTTTAGGACTTCTTACCGGAATTTTCAGAGTGTTCGGTGCATCGGCAGAGGGAGTTTCTTATGCCATCATCATATGCAACCTGCTTGTGCCATTGATTGAGAGATGGACGATTCCTACTCCGTTTGGAAAGGAGGGGCTGAAAAATGAGTGAGAAAAAGAATAATACGCTGGTACATGATACAATAGCCATTTTCATCATTACTCTGGTAGCCGGCATCCTTTTGGGCGGCGTATATCAGATGACAAAGGATATCATTAAACAGAGGGAAGCAGATGCAACGAATGAGGCATATGCAGCAGTATATAAGGATGCGTCCTTTGAGGAAGATACAGAGCTTACGAAAAAGAGGGAAGCTTTCAATGAAGACCTTTCAAACGGCAAGGTACAATCTGCTTCCGGGTATAATCTTTCCGATGTGGAGATTACGGACATCAGAAAGGCAGATAAAGGCGGTTATGTACTGACGACTTCCGGAAAGGGCTATGGCGGTGCAGTCAAGGTGGCACTCGGTGTGAGTGATGCCGGTGAAATCATTGGAATCCAGATTACGGACTGTACGAATGAAACGCCGGGACTTGGGCAGAACAGCTCAAAGGAGGACTGGAATGGGCAGTATAAATCGGCAGCGGCCACAAAGGAGGCCGTAGTCAATAAGGATAAAGAAGGTGCAAAGGGCGAGGTTGTGGAAATCAATGCCATTTCCGGTGCCACTATTACCAGCCGGGCAGTAACAAGGGCTGTGGACGGGGCAATGCTTTTGATTGCATCCCTGGGAAATTAAAGCATGAGTAAAATCTTAATAGGAGGAAAAAGGAACCATGAATGTATGTGTAGAACGTTTAAAAAATGGTATCATTACAGAGAATCCTACCTTTGTCATGATGCTTGGCATGTGTCCTACGCTTGCGGTAACATCTTCCGCAATCAACGGACTTGGCATGGGACTGACCACAACAGTTGTGCTTACCTTATCAAACGTATTCATCTCCCTGCTTCGTAAGGTGATTCCGGATAAGGTGCGTATTCCGGCATATATCGTAGTTGTAGCGTCTTTCGTGACCATGGTACAGCTTTTGTTAAAAGCATACCTGCCATTCCTTGATAGTGCGTTAGGCGTATATATTCCACTGATCGTGGTAAACTGTATCATTTTAGGAAGGGCAGAGGCTTATGCCGGAAAGAATCCTGTGGTTCCGTCTTTGTTTGACGGACTTGGCATGGGACTTGGTTTTACTTTTGGACTGACCTGTATTGGTATCTGCAGGGAAATCTTAGGGGCAGGTGCAATTTTCAATGTACAGTTCATTCCGGAGGATTTTCATATCACATTCTTCGTGCTGGCACCGGGAGCATTTTTGGTGCTTGCGTGCCTGACCGCAGTACAGAACAAATTAAAAATGCCTTCTGCCACGAATGTGGAAGGAGCCAGCACCTGCAGCGGAGTCTGTGCAGGCTGTGCAGGAAGTGCCTGTGCGGCGAACAAGGGACTGAAGGAAGCTGAGCGTGTAGCAAAGAAGGCAGAGGAAGCAAAGAAGAGAGCTGAAGCAGCGGCGAAAGCAAAAGCTGCAAAGGAAGCAAAAGCGGCAGAGGCAGCAAAGAATGCAGCTGCTGGCGCAGACAAAAAGGAGGGTTGATTTAAGTGGAGATTTTCGTTATAGTGATTTCATCAATGCTCGTCAGTAACGTGGTACTTAGTCAGTTCCTCGGTATTTGTCCGTTCCTTGGTGTATCGAAAAAGGTTGATACCTCACTTGGAATGGGCGTGGCAGTTACTTTCGTTATTACGATTGCATGTTTGATTACATTCCCGATTTATTATTTTATTTTGGAGCCGAACGGCTTGGAATATCTGGATACGATTTCGTTCATCCTGATTATTGCGGCACTTGTGCAGTTCATTGAAATGGTGTTAAAGAAATTCATACCGGCACTTCATGCGTCCCTGGGCGTATATCTGCCGCTCATCACCACGAACTGTGCCGTACTTGGTGTGGCAATCAACAATAAAAATGATTATGCGGGACTTGCATTTGGCACAGGTTATCTTTACAGCATTGTCAGGGGTTTTTTCACAGCCGTTGGTTTCCTGATTGCCATTGTCATTTTAGCAAGTATCCGCGAAAAGATTGAGCATAATGACATTCCTGAGTCCTTTAAAGGGACACCAATCGTATTAGTAACCTCCAGTCTGATGGCAATCGCATTCTGTGGCTTTGCCGGCCTGGTATAGAAGGGAGGGACAAAGATGGTAAATGGTATTATCTGGGCAGCAGCCCTTGTGGGAATTATCGGTATTTTGATTGGTCTTCTTCTGGGATTTGCTGCAATCAAGTTAGAGGTGCCTGTGGATGAAAAGGAGATTGCAGTCAGGGAACAGCTTCCGGGCGCAAACTGCGGCGGATGTGGTTTCGCAGGCTGTGATGCTCTTGCAAAGGCAATCGCGGCAGGAGAGGCAGCAGTAAATTCGTGTGCACCGGGCGGTGCTGCAGTGGCAGAAAAGATTGGTGCCATCATGGGCGTGTCAGGCGGCAGCACAGTAAAGAAGGTGGCTTATGTAAAATGTGCCGGAACCTGTGACAAAGCAGGACTTAAGGCAAATTATTACGGACTTGCCGACTGTAAAAGCGTGGCGGCGATTCCGGGGCGTGGCGATAAGGCGTGTGCTTATGGCTGTCTTGGATTTGGCTCCTGTGTATCTGCCTGTCAGTTCGGTGCAATCCATGTGAAGAACGGGATTGCGGAGGTGGATAAAGAGACTTGCGTAGCATGTGGAAAGTGTATTGAGGCATGTCCGAACCATTTGATTGAGCTGATTCCTTATGATGCAAAGTGGGCAGTGACCTGTTCCAATAAAGACAAGGGACCAAAGGTCATGGCAGTCTGTGATACCGGCTGTATTGGCTGCGGGCTTTGTGAAAAGACCTGTCAGTTCGATGCGGTACATGTGGAAGGAAACGTAGCGCACATTGACCAGGAGAAGTGCAAGGGTTGTGGTGCGTGTGCGCAGAAGTGCCCAAAGAAGGTGATTATGGCGCATTAAAGCTTAAAAAATCTGATTTGTTAGGCTTTAGCTATTAATTAGCCGTACTTAGAAATCATGAAGATGGAGTTTATGGGCGGGAAGGAAAAGATGCCATGTTTTGCATGGCATTTTTTCCTTTACAGGAAACCGGGCTATAAAAACATTTTGTGTTTTTATCTAATGCACATTTGGAGCATGGGCATTTTGGGTGCATTGGCATCATTGGTGCATTGAAAAATTGCAAGAACAGCATTTTTGGGTTATGTCCAAAAGGCATGGACATTTTTAGGATATAATGAACGGGAAAGGAGGGATGATATCATGACAGTGGCGATTTGTGATGACGAAGCACGTGTTCTGGATAAGTTAGAGAGAATGTTGTTAAAAATCATGGAGCGCGAGGAAATTTTATGTAATATTTTAAAATTTGATAATGGAAAGAGTTTATTGGAGAGAATTGAGGAAATCCAGCTTGTTTTTTTGGATATTGAAATGCCGGAGTTAGACGGAATTGAAGCAGGTGCTCTTTTAAAGCGGAAAAATCCGGACTGTCAGATTTTCATTGCTTCCGGAAGAGAGGACAGATTTAAGGAGACGTTCCGGATTGGCGCAAGGCGTTTCCTTTCCAAACCTTTTGATGAGGAAGAAATTACGGAGGCTGTCAGGGCGTACAAAAGGAAATATATGGTGGGGATGAACAAATTGGAAGTATACAGGAACAGAAATTCTTATCTGGTATCCGAACGGGAAATTGCATATATTTCTGCGTATAAAGGTGGAGTGGAGCTGATGGTGAACGGAGTGCTGTACAGGAAAGATGTATCTTTAAGCCAGATAGAAAAGATTCTGGATGATACCTGCTTTTTTCGGATTCAGAAAGCGTACATCGTGAATCTTTTTTATGTGACGGATTTTACAGAAAATGAGGTCATGGCAGGAAGGGTGAAGCTTCCGCTTTCCAGAAGATACCGCAGGAACTTTGTGGATAAATATATGGAGTTTGATATCTGGCATGCAAAGTGAAAAAAATCAGGAGAAATGCAGAAGGATAAAGGTGCTTGATTCGTGCACAGGAGAGGAGAAAGAACTTTATGAGCATAACGGTGGATAAAATGCTGGCATTTTTGGCATTTATGACATGTGTGGCACAAATTTGGATAGCAGTTCGTTTTCTTTTTCATGGAACATTTGTCAGATTTTGGGTCTGGTATGTGGGAATAGCAGGCATGCTTTTGTGTGTTCTTTCTGATGTGCTATATTCAAGGGAGCTTGTTATCAGCTCATGTTCGGCTGTTTTCATATGCAGTTCCTATTTTTTGACGGTAAAAAGACCGGCCGGCCAGCACTGGAGCTGGAGCATCAGGAAGTATCTTTTTTTAAAGTATCAGTGGATAATTGTATTTGAGATGGTCACGTTCATTTTTTATCCGTTACAGCAGAGGTGGATGAAAAAAGAACTGTTCTATCTGATATCTGACACCACTTATCTGATTTGGATTATTTTTCTGTGTGCGAGTTATCAGTGGAACCGGAACATGAAATTCGTCGAGAAATATGAAAAAAAACTGAAACGGCTTTTGATGCCATTTTTTCTGCTGCTCTTATTTGAAATGATTTTTGTGAGTGACCAGTATTATAAAACGCAGTTGGATTATGGAAACGGGTTTCAAAAAAACCTTGCTTACGTGGTCAGTATTATCTTTGTCTGCAGTTATAGCATATTTTCGCTGATTCTTTTAGATATTCAAAAGATGAACCAGAAAATGCAGCAGATGATGTTTACGGAAAAGCAGATGAGCGAGCAGCAGATTTTATATTATGAGGCACTTTTGAAAAAAGAGGAAGAAACGAGAAAATACAGGCATGACATGAGCGCGCATATTATGCTTTTAGACAGTATGGCGGAAGAAGGGGATATAGAGGGCATACGGAGTTATCTTTCGGGAATGATAGAGCATATGGAGAAAATAAGGAAAAGTGTATATACTACCGGAATACGCGCATTGGATGGAATCTTAAATTATTATTTTACGGAGCTGGATACGGAGGCGGTTCGTGTGGCAATTTCCGGAAAATGCGCAGTGGTTTTGGAGATTTCGGAAATGGATTTTTGTACGATTTTTTCTAATTTAATCAGGAATATGGTGGAAGCAGTCAGCAGATCTGCATCAGAAAAGCAGTTTATAAATATCCGGATTACAGAAGGGATATATTTTGTGCAGATTTTAATGGAAAATTCAGTAGAGGATAAAAAAATTCTTTTCGATGAAAAGGGAAATCCGGAAACGGATAAAGAAGATAAGGAAAATCATGGTTTTGGAATTGAAAATGCAAGAAAGGTCGTGGAAAAGAGCGGTGGAAAGTTTGAATGTTTTGTAAAGGATGGCGTATTTATATGTCGTGTCATCTTAAAAAAGAAAAAAGAACCTGAAAGTTAATAAACTTAATATGGATGTGTGAACGGCAACCGAAAGTTAGGCTAAAAAACCGAAAGTTAGATTAGCAGCTTGAAAAAAACCAGAAATTGTGATATCATCTGGCCATAGATTTAGTTATCTCCTATAGTATTTTTGAGGAGCTATTCAGAGTGGGCATAAATATGGAGGAGAGGGCTGCGGGACTAACTTAATTGAATATAGGATGGGTGATGAAAAGGATAAGTTTCAGGCTTATCCTTTTTTTTGCACACGCCCGTATAGGGAAATTAGCTGCCTTCGGCAGCATGTGGGCGGCAATGATGAAAAGCCCGTTCCTGTTATTTGGAAAAATGGTTGAAGGGTGTCCCGGTTGTTGTTATAATCTAAGAAATGCAGATGCTGAGAATGCTAGTATATCGGTTTTTAATAACCTTGACTAAATGATATCTGCCAAAAGTCCATAGATGCAGGATTTTAGGCAGATATCATAAGTCCGGTTAATTAAAAAATTCAATGCTAAGACAGGGAAGGGGGAAATGGCCATGGGATTTTATGTGAACCCGGGGAATGTAAATTTTAAAGAAATTGTTAAGGATGATTATGTGGACAAGACAGGGTTGATCTCTGTCGTTAACAGTACCATCGGGACAAGGGGGAGGCTTTCCTGTATCAGCCGCCCGCGCCGCTTCGGGAAGTCCTATGCCGCCAAGATGCTGGCGGCATACTATGACTGCAGCTGTGATTCCCATGTGCTGTTTGACGGGCTGGCGGTTTCATTGGATCCTTCTTATGAGGAACATATCAACAAGTACCATGTGCTGTATCTGGACATCACAGGTTTTATGTCGGATACATCACTTGCAGGGCTTACGTCATATATCAAGGAACGGGTGATAAAAGACCTGCACAAGACTTTTCCGGCTATTCCATCTGAAGATTCGATGAAAGAATACCTGGCAAGTATCGTGGATGAAACGGGACGGCAGTTTATAGCCATCATAGATGAGTGGGATGCGCCAATCCGGGATCCGGACAGCACACCAGAGACACAGAAGAATTTCCTGGAATTTCTGCGCTCCCTTTTTAAGAGTGACATCACCCAGAGGGTATTTGCGGCGGCATACATGACGGGAATTCTGCCGATCAAGAAGGACGGTACGCAGTCGGCCATCTCGGAGTTTTGGGAATATACCATTATCCGTCCGAAGAGGTTTGCGCCTTATGAGGGATTTTTGGAAGAGGAGGTTCGGGAGGTTTGTGAGAAGAACCATGTGTCCTTTGAGAAAATGAGGGACTGGTATAATGGCTATCATTTAGTGACGGTGGATGGGGACATGATTCCGGTCTATAATCCTAATTCGGTAATGCGTGCTTCTATAGATGGGGATTTCCAGTCCTACTGGTCGCAGAGCTCCGCTGTCAATGGTGCGGCGGATTACATCAACCTTAACTTTGACGGGCTTGGGGAGGCCGCAGAGCGGCTGACTGCCGGTTTGGAGGTATCCTACGATACACAGGAATTTCAAAATGACCTGACATCCTTTCAATCCGCAGACGACGTCCTGACGCTCCTGACGTATTTTGGGTATTTGACCTATGACATGGAGCGTGGCGTGGGCTGGCTTCCGAACTATGAAGTCCGGACGGAATTCGGGCGGATGATACACCGTGTCACCCATGACGGGACGGTGCGCCGTCTGAAAGAGAGCGAACAGCTCCTGCAGGACATCATTGCGGGGAATGAGGATGCCGTGGCAGCGAGCATACAGAACGTGCACATGCGGGAAAGCGCCCCACTCTGGTATAATAATGAGCAGGCACTCCGGGCGGTCGTAAAGCTTGCCTTTTTCACCTACCGCGACCACTATGTCAAGCTGGAGGAGCTTCCCGGTGGGACGGGCTATGCAGACCTTGCCTATATCCCGAAAAAATTGGATCCGTCCCCGGTAATGATTATTGAATTGAAAGCAGGCGGCACGCCGGAGGAGGCCATCGCCCAGATGCGTTCCCGTAATTACCAGACATCTCTGGACGGCTTCGGGACGGATGTGCTGCTCGTTTCCATCACCTATGAAAAGGGCGACAAGACCAAGCCGCACCACTGCAGGATAGAGAGGATATCGCTTACGGAAGATGTATCTGCAGGAAAAACGAACTGATAAAGACACAGGAAGGATTTTTGCATACCTGCTTCTGGAGAGATAATTCCATTTCCTGTGGAAAAAGGGTAAGGTATTTTAAATATTTTTGCAATATAGCTGTTTGGTGCACTCACAGAAATGTGAGTGTTTTTTATGCACACGCCCGCACACTGGTGTTTGGGCCGATTCCAAAAAGCTCTAAGGCCATCACAGAGTGCTCGGAATGGGGATTTTTATGGAAAAATTATAAGTGTGTTTCAGGTAGATATTTCTTTCGGAATTTGGTATAATGAATGTACTGGTTATTTATAAGAGGAGGAAAAATCTATGGAACCAAACATGAGAAAAATCGGCTGGCAGATCAGCCTGCGCATGGGAATTACACTTAGCTTTTGTTTATCTTTAACGGGAAGTCTTTTTGGCCAGCTTTCGTCTAAGGACGGCTTTCAGCTACCGGCATTTTTGGCAAGTTTTCTTCTGAGCTTTGTTGTAAGCCTGCTCATAAGTCTTCTCATTGGTTTTTTTGTGCCAATGAAAAAAGTAACGGATAAGTTCAAGGAAAAGCATGGCCTGAAACCCGGGAAGTTAAAGACGCTTCTGGCAGAAAGCCTGATTTCGGATTTGATTTACACACCGGTCATTACTGTGGTGATGACCATTATGAATTATGCACTTGCAATAAAGAACGGTGCCAAAATTCCCGTTCCCGGCATGGTGATTGGACTGGTCGAGGGTCTTTTGCTCTGTTTTGTGGTGGGATATGTTTTGATTTTCTTTTTTATGCCTCTGTACATGAGGATGGTCTTTGAAAAAAACGGATTGCACATGACGCACCAGTAAGCATAGTGCCTTTGGTTTTAGTGGTCTGGCAGCGCATTGGAAATGGAAATTAAGAACAGGCCGGGGACAAAAAACAACCGGGACTGCGTTGCAGGGGCATTCAAAAGGAAGAATCTGAAAAAGATGCGGCAGGCAGGGATTGGAGAGACGTATGGGACAAAAAGGATATGAAATCAATAAAAAATATTTTGCAGAGCATGAAAAGCAGATGAACCAGTTTGTCTGTAAATTTTTAAGGTACATCTTTCTGGTTGTTCCTATCATGCTTCTGGTCCATTTCTTTTGGGTTGCGCTTTTTTCAAATGGTGCGCTGGCAGGACTTGTCATCGTTGGCAGCATCTGCAGCCTGACACCGGAGCTTCTGTTTCGTCATACGGAAAATCAGCTGGCAGTGAAATATTATACATTTTTATGCAGCCTTGTGTTTGTAAGCTATCTTGTAATAGTGTACCAAATCGGGATTTCTATTGTTTTTTTTCTGCCGACCTTTGCAAGCTGTCTGTACTTTAATCCAACCTTTACTGTTACCATGACAACACTTTCTTATGTCTGTTATATATGTTCAGGATTTCTCCGTACCCTGTTCGTAAACGGAAAAGGTTATGGCGAATTATGGACAGAAACAAATCTTGTTCCCACAATTATAGGATTTACGGTAGAATTTGTCATTAGTGCGTTTCTGTTCTATGCCCTTACCATGCTTTCCAGGGAGCTGTTCGTGAAACAGCAGATTACAATGGCGGAGTTAGAGAAAAATAACGGAAAGCTCAGAATGGCAATGGGCGCAGCAACAGATGTCCTGTTTGATTATGATGTGGAAACGGATATTTACAAAGGGAACCGTACCATACGGGGCTGGACGGAAAAGGATATTACCATTGAGCATTTTTCAGAATATATAAAAACAATGGATTGGGAAACAAATGACTTTATCAATTTATTTCAGGAGGTCATTCATCTTCCGGCTGGAAAGGGAGATCATTTTCAGGAAGAAATCTGTATCAATTTTGAGGAAAACAATGTGAAATATCCGGCGTGGGCAAATTTTGAAATCAACATTTTAAGAAATAAAGAAGGTCAGCCGGCTACTGTAATTGGAAGGCTTCATGATATTACCGAGATAAAGATCAATGAGTTAAAGAGAAGGGAAGAAAAGCATGTAGATACCCTGACCGGTATGTATACTTATGACAGCTTTAAGCGGATCGTGGAGGATCTTGGCAATGTTGAAGATTCACACCAGATCATGGTAATACATTTTAAAAATTATCAGGAGATTGCAGAGTGCTACGGAGAGGTTTACCGCGATTTTGTAATATTAAATGCAGCAGATTATATTAAAAAACAGATTGAGCCGTTCCATATTCTTCCATGCCGTCTGGCAGAGGATGTGATGATGCTGTACTGTCATAATGGCGGTCAGGTCGATGGAAGGCTTTTGAGGCAGGAATTGAATCAGGGCCTGAAAGAGCTTTACATTGGGGAAAAGGAAGTACGTACCTTAGAGTTCGATTTTGGATATTATTCTGGAAAGGGGAGGTTTGACGACCTTTTGCAGATGGCGTTTGAATATATTGATGAGGATACTTCTATTCTGGAGACAGAAATAAAAAGCGATAAGGTGGAGCCGCCGGGAGAAGAAAGGCTGTATGATATTCCACAGTTCCAGCGGATGGAAGCAGTTACCGGGTTCTGTAACAATATCTCTTCCCTGATTCTGGGTGCAAAGGACCAGCAGAGTACCATCCAGCTTATTCTTGACCGGATTGGCAAATTTTTCGGGCTGGACGCTGTCCGGATTTATGAGATTCCGGAGCAGAATAATTCTGTATTACCGGCGTATTTATGGACAAAGGACGACATTATCCGTAAAGAGTGCGCACTTCATGTTTTTTCGGCAGAGGAACAGAAGATTTTTACAGAAAATTTTGGAAAGAACAGTATGGTAGATAATTCAGCGGAAACCTTCCAGGACTTTTTTGTTGAATTCCGGGATACCCCGCTTTTAAAGAATGATTATTCCAGCCTGATCTGTCCGCTTAACAGCAGTGAAATCTGCCAGGCGGTCCTGATTTTTGATATCAGGAAAGACAGATATCAGTGGAGCGATGAACAGAAAGAGCATCTGCTTGTAGTGAAGAAAGCGATTGAGAATTATTTTCTGGTGGCAATGAACAGCGATTCTGTGAAGCAGCAGCGCGTCTATCTGACCACCATGTCCAGGATGCTCCGTCTGCCAATGAATTCCATTTTTGAATTGACAGATATTGCAAGGCATAGTCTGGATAATCCGGAAGAGCTGATTCAGTATATGGATATGATAGATGTTTCTTCGGAAAATATGCTGCATGTGGTGAATAATATTATTGACCTGTCAAAGCTGAATCTTGACTCCATGATGCTGAATGAAAACCTGTTCAGTATGGAGGATATGCTGGCAGAGGTGGAGAACAAGCTTTTGGGGGCTGCAAGGGAGAAGCAGGTTTCTCTTTTGATTGAGAGAAGATTTGGACAGAATCTGCTGCGTGGAGACAGTGGACGTCTGGAGCAGGTGCTGCTTACCCTGATTAAAAATGCGATCAGTTATTCCGGGGAAAATGGCATTATTAACGTTTGTGTACAGGAGCTTTCAAAGGAAAACCACAATGTGACCATGCAGTTTGAAGTGAAAGAACGCGGACATGGGATACCGGGCAATGTTTTGACGCATATTTTTGACCGGCTTTCCGAGGGCATGACCACAAGGACAGAGAAAGAGCTTGGAACGGAAATGGATTTAGGGGTCTGTTACCAGCTGGTGCGTCTGATGGGAAGTGAGCTCCATGTGGAGAGTGATAATAAGAATGAAACGAAATTCCTGTTCCGACTGAAGCTCGGCTGTCCGTCCGGAGGAGCCATGCTTGGTTTCCTGACGCAGAAGAAACGTCAGGAGCTTGGAAAGGTGGAGCTTAGCGGCAAGAAGCTTTTGGTGGCAGAGGATGACAGGATCAATGGTGAAATCTTAAAGCGCCTGTTTGAAAAAAATGGTGCAAAGGTTTCCCTGGCAGAAAACGGAAAACGCTGTCTGGAGCTTTTTAAGAAAAGCCAGGAAGGGGAGTATTCGTTTATTTTAATGGATATTTCCATGCCTGTAATGAATGGCCACGAAACCACAAGGGAAATTAGAAAGCTCAAAAGAAAGGACGCAAAGAAAATCCCGATTCTGGCACTTAGCGCAAATGCGTTCCAGGAGGATATCAGAATGTCCATGATGTCGGGAATGAATGCGCACCTGACAAAGCCGGTCCACATGGATAAGATTATGGAGGAATTGGTTAAGGTGCAGAATGAGGAAGGGGAATCGTAATGCAAATGAAATTTACCTGTCCGGACTGTGGAGTACAGATGAAGTTCGATGAAGAAACAGGAGGTCTCCGTTGTCCTTCCTGCAGCAGGACGGAGCAGACAGAGGGATACGAAAAAGATTTTATTAAATATTATCATGTAAAACAGCTCAAGGAATTTGGGGATGAAGAAGCAAGGCTTTATGTGTGCAGGAGCTGTGGAATGAAGCTGGTGACAAATAACCGGACGGCATTAAAGGAATGTTATTTTTGCGGAGGAGCCATGACGATAGGGGAACGTCTTTCCGGCGACCTTATGCCGACCGGCATTATCCCGTTTTCCATATCTGAAAAAAAAGCAAGAAAAGCATTTTCCAAATGGTTTCTCAAGGTGAAATTTGCGCCGCGGGAATTTAAGGTAAAAAAGCGTGATTTTAAATGTCATGCGGTTTATCTGCCGGCGTGGCTGTTCCAGTTCCGCGGACAGGGAGAAGCAATGCTCCATGCAACGCGCTCAAAGGAAGGTGTTGATGAAGAAGATAAAGAAAAAATCATTGAAACAGAGCATTATGATTTATACCGGCGGTTTGACCTTGGCTTTGACAGGATTCCGGTATGTGCCTCTGGAAAGATAGAAGAAAGATTTTTAGAGGCATTGGAGCCGTATGATTTTTCAAAATTAAAGGAGTTTGACCTTTATTCAGATTTTGGGATTCCGGCAGAGCAGTACAGCTTAATGGATGAGAAAGCGGAAAAACGTGCAAAGAAAAGGGTACAGGAGCTGATGGATGAGTACCTGTTGAGTACAGGGGAAAATTATGAAGAGGTCAAGCCTGTGGAGCGGGAGTATCAGATTGGAAAAGCAGGAACGGAGTACATCTGGCTTCCTGTCTGGTTTGTAAGCATTGAGCCGGGAGACAATGAATATCTATTTGTCATGAATGGACAGACGGGGAAGGTCGCAATGGATCCGCCATACAATCCGGTGAAAATTTTTATTGCCGGCGGGCTGGGCGTTACCTTTGCATTTCTTCTTATTCGCATCATTGTATTATTGTCAGGAGGGTCTTTGATATGATGAAAAAGGGATTATTATCCTGTCTGCTTTTTTGTCTGTTGCTGCTGCCTGCAGCTTGTGCGTCTGCAGCAGGTGCAAGGGTTTCCGACAGTGCAGGCATGCTTTCCACACAGGAGTTTGCCATTGCGGAAAAAAGCATGAATTATATTGTGGAAAGATATAATGTAACAGTACATTTATTTACTTCTGAAAAGATAGGAAAAAAGGATGATTACAGAGCTTATGTAAAAAAACAGAGAAAGAAAGAAAAGGAAAATGACCTTCTTCTGCTTTTTTTAAGTACAAAAAAGGATGAGGAGGTGTGCTGTATCAAGGCATATGGAGCTGCTAAGAAAAATCTGACAGAAAAGCGGCTTTCAGGAATAGAGGGTGCGGTGGAGAAAAGGCTCCGGCGTGAGGATTATAAAGAAGCAGTGCATTTTTTGAGTGGTCAATTATTAGATAAGATGGGGACAAGACCTGTGTTTGATGCTTTTGTTTTTCATCCGCTTCTTCATTTTCTGCTTTGTGTGCTTGTTACCGCAGGTCTTTTATACCGGCTGCTCAGAAAAAATGTCTGGAAAAAGCCGGAAGGGATTCCGTATCTGAATGAAAAATATTCCACGCTGCTTGGGAGTCTTGACCACTTTTCCCATATCAGTGTGAAAGCAGTAAAAACGAAAAAGAAAAAAGGGAAAAAAGAGGAGCAGGAGGAGGATGAGTTTTCTGAGCTTCCGGATGATTTTGAGTAAGTATGTGCTCATCGGACGGAAGACCAGAAATTTTTCAGCTTTTCCTCAATGGTGTTTATGGTGGCCACTTCATAAGGAAACCATTCCTTGGGAAACAGGCTCTGGTAGTCAGCCTGCAGAAAGCGGTCATCCAACAGGAGGATTGCACCTTTGTCCTCTGTGGTACGGATGACGCGCCCGGCGGCCTGTAAGACCTTGTTCATGCCCGGAAACCGGTACGCATATGCAAAGCCGTCCTTATTTCTTTTGTTAAAATAATTTTTAAAAAGCTCTTTTTCTGTGCATACCAGAGGAAGACCGGTACCGACCAGGACGGCACCAATCAGCCGTTCTTTTTTCAGGTCGATTCCCTCTCCAAAAATGCCGCCCATGACGCATAAGCCAACGGTCGTATTGTCTGGATTTTCTTTAAAATGTGACAGAAACTCTTCGCGTTCTTCTTCTGACATATATGTGCTCTGGAGCAGGAAGTTTTTATCTGCTGCTTTTTCAGAGGAAATCTGCAGGTATTCAAAAATGATATTCATCATTTGGTAGGATGGAAAAAATACCAGATAATTTCCGGTTCTTCCTTCAATAAATTTCAGGATATAATCTGCAATTTTCTGATACATTTCCGGCCCCCGCAGGGAATATTTTGTGGAAACGCCCCTCCCTATCAAAAGAAGACGGTTCTGTTCCAAAAAGGGAGAAGGTGTATAAATAGCGTAATCTGCATCTCTGAACGCAAGCTGTTCTTTATAATAATGAATCGGTAAAAGTGTGGCAGAAAAAAACACGCTGCAGCGCACTTTTTTTAAATAAGCATTCAGATTTTCAGATGGGTCCATACATTGCAGATGAAGGGTAAAATGCTCCGGTTCTTCCAATTCTCCATAAATGATATAATGGTCATTCAAAAGTTCATAAATATTTAAAAAATTCAGAATTTCAAAATAAAAATTCAGCAGAATTTCTTTTTCCTTTGTTGATAATGGCTCAAAAAGGATTGGATCTTCCGGGTCAAATGGTTCGTCTGCATTTTGCAGAACAGCCTCCAAAAGCGTCTGCAGGCGCATGAGCCGCAAAAGAAGGGCATCTGTTTCTACGGTCTGGTAAATCTGCACTTTATCACAAAGCCGTTTCAGGCCCAGCATGGCGCGGCTGCAGCTCTCCAATGCACTGGAAAGTTTCCTGCTTTTCATTTTGAGCATTTTTTTCAGCGAAAGAAAATCCTCCTTTACAAGTGAGGCAGAGTACATATCTCTGGCACGTTCCACCAGGTTATGTGCTTCATCAATGAGAAATACAAAATCATTTTCTTTCTCTGTGGCAAAAAAACGTTTCAGGCTGGCGTTCGGGTCAAAGGCATAGTTGTAATCCCCAATAATAACATCTGCCCAGAGCGCAAGGTCTAAGGAAAGCTCAAAGGGGCAAACCTGATGTTTTTCTGCATAAGCCATGATGCACGCCCGGTCCATTTTATTTTCCTGTGTCAAAAGGTCAAACATGGCATCGTTGATACGGTCAAAATGGCCTTTTGCACGTTCGCAGGTGTCAGGATGGCAGGCAGGCGTTTCTAAGATGCAGATTTTTTCCTTTGCCGTAATGGTAACATATTTTAACAAGGTCTGATTTTTTTCTAAAAGGGTGAAGGTTTCTTCGGCAACGGTTCTTGTAATTGTTTTTGCCGTAAGATAAAAAATTTTTTCCGTCAGCCCTTCTCCAATGGATTTTACCGCAGGAAATACGGTGGAAATGGTCTTTCCGACTCCGGTGGGAGCTTCCATGTAAAGTCTTTTTTTCCGCAGGATGCTGAGATATACTCCTTCCACGAGCGATTTCTGGCCGGGACGGTACGGAAACGGAAAATCATGTGCTTTAATGGAAAAGTCCCTGCGTTTCCTGTGGTCGAGCTGCCAGAGGCACCATTTGATGTATTCCGATAACAGTCTGCTGAACCATGTTTCTAATTCCGAAAAGGTCTTCTGCTCCGAAAAATAGCGCACACGTTCTGTGGGAATGTGGCAGTAGGTCATGCGTACCCCTATGGTTTCCAGCTTTTCTTTTCTGGCATAAATATAGGCATAGCAGAATGCCTGCGCAAGATGGACCGGAACAGGTTTTTTCATGGTGCGGATATCTTTGTACACGCCTTTGATTTCATCTATGACAATTCCGTTATCATCAGAAAAAATACCGTCTGCGCGTCCCTCTAAGGTAATTTGGAAATAAAAAGGGTCTTTGTGTGTTTCCGGTACAGTGGCTGTCACAAAAAAATCTGTGGACAGGGAAACCTCGGAACGGTACTTGCTCCCCATACGCTTCTGTAGTTTCTGATGTATTTTTGTGCCTTCCTGCATGGCGTCCGAATCGCGCAGACTGCTCCGGGAGGTCGTAATATCTCCGGAACGCAGGATAAATTCCACCAGATTCCGGACAGAAATTTTAAATATGGTTTCCGGCTTTTTATCTGCTGGTGTTTCCGCCGGAGCCTTACGTGCTGCACCGGTGGAGGCTGATGTTTTTGCCGGTTTTTTCATGTTTTTTGAATTTACAGAAGATTTCTTAGTGTTTCCCTGTCCCATAAAACGACTCCTAACTTGTCTGCCAGATGTTTGGCATTTGCAGTAAAGCTTTGATTTGTTAAAACAACAGCAACATGACATTCATAATATGCCCTTCCCGCATATACTTGTTGGACAGCTTCGATTCCGACCGGCTCCAGATAACGCTTGCACTGGATGGCATAAGTAATTCCCTCCCTGCTTGCAAGGATATCCACGCCGTAATCGCAGGTCGCCTGTGTATTTTCTGCGGCTTCAAAGCCATTTGCAATCAGGATATCACAGGCAAGCTCCTCAAAGGCGATTCCGTCCATATTATCAAGCTCGGTTACAGAGAGGACTCCCTTGCGGAAGACGCCTTTATATCTTCTGGCATGTGAAATTTTATACAGGCAGAACAGAAAAAAAAGAATCCAGATACCGCTTACAACGGCAATGAATTTTGGTTCTGTGCTGCCGCTGCTTAAAATAACAAAAATCATCAGTCCAAGGCTGGACAGGATAGCCAGAATATATGTAATGACCCGGGCGGTGATGTGTCTCTGTTTTACAGAAATGCTGTCTTTAGATAAAGGATTCATTTGTAGAAAGACTCCTTTCATTATTCATTATTCATTATTCATTGCGCACGAATTCTGCGCATAACAGAGTTTGCTGTATTTGCAAACTCCAAATGGCTCATGCGAAGCATGAGACTATTCTACCATAGAACATACGTATGGTAAAGTGTTTTTTGCTTGACGGAAAAAGCAAAGTATGCTAAAATAAACGAACATAAGTTCTTTTTTGAGACGGGAGCAGGGCAGAAAAAGTATGTTATCAATATAACAAACAAAGGAATCGCCGGGGATGTCCCGGCAGGGTGGAAAATGTAGTCCCGTGCGGAGATAGGAGGGAACGCCATGATATTTAATGAAAATCTGACGATACAGGAAAAACTGGCAATTTTAGCAGATGGTGCCAAGTATGATGTTGCCTGCACCTCCAGCGGGGTAGAGAGGAAAGGGCGGAAGGGTGAAATTGGAAATACCGCTGCAAGCGGTATCTGTCACAGCTTTGCAGCAGATGGCAGGTGTATTTCCCTGTTAAAGATTTTATTTACCAATGAGTGTATTTTTAATTGCAGATACTGCATTAACCGCAGCAGCAATGACGTTCCAAGGGCGACTTTTACACCGGAGGAGGTCTGTACGCTGACCATGGAATTTTATAAGAGAAATTACATTGAGGGGCTTTTTTTAAGCTCTGGAATCGTGGATTCGCCTGATCATACCATGGAGCTCATATGTCAGACTTTGCGGGATTTACGGACGGTTCACAGGTTTAATGGATATATTCACTGTAAGGCAATCCCCGGTGCGGCTTCGGCTTTAATTGAGGAAGCAGGCTGGTATGCAGACCGCATGAGTGTAAATTTGGAATTTCCCACAGCAAAGGGATTAAGGGAGCTGGCACCGAATAAGACAAGAGAACATATTTTGACGCCCATGCGCCAGATTCAAAAGGGAGTACAGGAAAGCAGGGAACTCCTTGGAATGAAGGGTGGAAACCAGAGTGCGTACTGGTATACCCAGAAGCGTCTGGGAAGGGAGCTTCCGGGGAATGGTTTTTCCGGAAGACAGATTGCGGATACCGGCAGGACGAAAACGGAACCGCTGGAGGGGCTGGCAGAACCAGGTGCGGACAGCCTCTTGGAAGGAATTGCTGCCAGGGGAAAATCCGGGGGACTGGAGGGGCTGGCAGAATCAGGTGCGGACAGTTCTCTGGAAGGAATTGCTGTCAGGGGAAAATCCGGTGTGCCGGGTCTGTCCCTGACTGGAAAAAGGGATTTTAGCAGAGGGTTTGTTCCGGGAGGGCAGAGTACGCAGATGATCATTGGAGCAACCGGGGAAAGTGATTATGAAATTATTACGGTGACAGAGGCACTGTATCAGAGGTTCGACCTGAAAAGGGTGTTCTTTTCTGCATTTATAAATGTAAATCAGGATAGTACGCTTCCGGCACTCAATGGAGAACCGCCATTGCGGAGGGAGCACAGGCTTTATCAGGCAGATTTTCTGATGCGTTATTATGGATTTCAGGCAGGAGAGCTTTTGTCAGAGAAACGGCCGTTTTTTAATACATATCTGGACCCGAAGTGTGACTGGGCACTTGGGCATCTGGAGCTGTTCCCGGTGGAGGTTTCAAAAGCGGATTACCAGACGCTTTTACGTGTACCGGGCATAGGCACAAAATCTGCAAAACGCATCATCAAAGCCAGAAGGACGGGAAAACTGGATTTTCAGAGCCTTAAAACGATGGGTGTAGTCTTAAAACGGGCAATATATTTTATTACCTGTTATGGAAAAATGATGTATCATTTTATGAAGATGGATGAGGATTATATTACAAGGAATCTTTTGGATAATGATAAGGATGTGATGAAAGGGTTTGGGGAAAATGTGACATATCGCCAGCTTTCGCTGTTTGATGATAATATGGAGGGGTATAGTGTGAAAAATAATTTTGAATAGCATGAAATTGTCAGATTTGACTGACAATTTCAGCGAATTTTTTGCACAAATAACCGAAG
>CADBMP010000237.1 GCA_902795775.1 uncultured Lachnospiraceae bacterium
TGGAGATTGTCAAGAACTTAAAAAAAGGATTTTAGAAGAAGGACTATTTTCGCTGTGGTGGGATTAATGTGATCACTGGTTTTGCGGAGAAGTATGACCGGATAGTGGTACCAGAGTAAAAGCGGAAGTGATTTTAATGAAATTAAACGGGGGTGAGTATCCTGTGATCTACGCTATGAGCGATATTCATGGATGCATGGAAGAACTAAAGAAACAGATGGAGTACGTTGATTTAAGTGGAGAAAATCGTATTGTATTCCTTGGGGATTATATTGATTATGGAGACTGTTCATGTCAGGTTTTGCAGTACATATGGGAATTGCAAAAACAGTATGGAGATGAAAAGATCATTGTCCTGAAAGGAAATCATGAGCAGATGTTTCTGGAATGGATTGATGATTATGGAAATCCGTATTCAGATGGAACGGAATATGATTTTACATTTAATGATTGGCTCAGGACGGATTTTGAATATGGTGCAAATACAATAAGTACATTTGTCTCAGAATCCCAGATGGATTTTCTGAATCAGATATCCAGAACGAGTTCGCTGGAAACGGTAAGCAAAGAGGCAGTGCAGATGATTCTGTCTGCTCATAAAGAACTGATTGACTGGATCAGGAGGATGCCATCTTATTTTGAAACAGACCGTCAGATTTTTGTTCATGCCGGCGTGGATGAAGAGGCGGGAGAATACTGGATGTGGGGAACATCGGATGATATTCTGTTGGGAAAATTTCCGGCATCAAAAGGAAAGTTTTATAAAACAATCGTTGCAGGACATGTGGGGACAGGAACCAGAGACCTTGCAAATAATCGGACATACCATGATATTTATTATGACGGAGAGAGCCATTATTATATTGATGGTTCGGTATACAAAGGCGGTAAATTTCTCCTGCTGGGATATGATGAAGCAGATGGAACATATTATCAAATAGAACATGGCAGGAAGATACCGGTAAAAAAGTTTGAAGAATACAGGTAGGAGAATGAAACGGTCAGGAGGTTATAAAAGAATGAGCTTTATCATATCAGGAGATACCCATGGGACAATAGATATCGGAAAGGTTGTAAAGTTTTTTTGTGAGTATGAGGATGAATATACATCCGATGATTATCTTATCATATGTGGTGATGTGGGTGCGTGTGGATTTTCAGCATCCGATGAGGCGAATACACGTGAAGTGCTAAGGAATTTGCCGGTCACGGTGCTTTTTGTGGACGGAAATCATGAAAATTTTGAGCAGTTGAATTCATATGCTGTGGATGTATGGAATGGTGGGAAGGTACATTTTGTTGATCATAATATCATCCATCTGATGCGTGGTCAGGTGTTTGATATCAATGGGACGCGATTTTTTACATTCGGCGGTGCTTATAGCATAGATAAAATGTATCGTACAGAAGGGGTCTCGTGGTTCCCAGAAGAAATACCAACCAGGGCAGAGTATGAGGAAGGTTGGAATAATCTTGAAAAAGCCGGATTTCAGGTTGATTACATTTTCACGCACACCGGGCCGAGAGAAGTTGTGGCATCTATGGGTTATGGAGAACTTTCGGATGATGAGGTAGAGCTTAGGAAGTATCTTCAGCGGGTGGCAGAATTTACAGACTTTACGGCATGGTATTTTGGGCATTTCCATGAAGACCTGGAAATAGAGGAGCACTTTTTCTGTCTGTACAATGAGATGGTCAGATTGGATTGATACATTATTGTGATTCAGAGTATTTTTGGATTTTTCATGAAAAGAAAACTGTGAGTTGAATTTTAAAAAGAACTTGAAAATTGCAATACAATGTATTATAGTTGAATTACGGAGGTGATTGAAATGGCTACATCATTATTGCAGGTGCGAGTGGATGAAAATCTTAAAAGTGAGGCATCAACTATATATGAAAATTTAGGGATTGATTTATCTACGGCAGTCCGTATGTTTTTAAAACGTTCTGTATTAGAAAATGGGATTCCGTTTGCGATGAAATTGCCCAGAACCGAATATAAATCAGACCGTGGGTTGCAGGCTTTATTGGAAATTGGTTCAGATGCTGAAAAAAATGGAA
>CADBMP010000238.1 GCA_902795775.1 uncultured Lachnospiraceae bacterium
CAAGCTTTCTGACATTTTCCTTTGCTTCTGCTAATTCCTGATTTACCTTTGCTCTGGTAACCTGGGAATAGGCTTCTGTTTCCTTTCTCAAAGCCTCAATTTCTGCCTCAGCCTTTTTCTGCATGGCAGCAACCTTTGTTTCTGTTTCGCTCATCAAAGAATCTGCCTTGCTTCTTGCTGCTTCCTGTGTCTCGGAAGATGTCTTCTCTGCCAGAACAAGCGCTTTTTGCAGCGTTGCTTCCATATTTTTATAATACTGGATTCCCTCGCTCAAAGAGCTCACTTTATCTTTTAAGTCCCTGTTCTCTTTATACAGCTCCTCATAACTCCTTAAGATTTCTTCTAAAAAATCATCTGTCTCTTTCTTGCTATACCCCCTGACAGCAGTTTTTAATGAATGATTCTGAATTTCAATTGGTGTAAACATAAAATCCTCCTAAATGTATTGTTTAAGCATTACTTGATATCTTCCTTTTTTAGAACATGTTCCCTTTTGTGCAAAAATATATTTTCCATGTCCCCTTACCGAAAACACATCCCCCTCTTCTAAAGGCTTTGCATTCTCCGTACAGCTTCTGCCGTCCAAGAACACATTTCCACTTTGAATCATCAAAAGAACCTGCGAACGGGACTGCTTTAATGCCATCGAAAGCACTGCATCCAAACGAAAGGAAGACACACTGCCCTTAATTTCACGAAACGAAGGTTTCCAATCCATGCTTTCAAATTCTATCAATTCTGCTTTGACGGTTGTATGTCTGATCCGGGTAATTTCTGTCAAAAGTCCTGCTTTGTACTACTTAAAAAAAATATATGCCAGACTTGTATGGAATTCTTCATTTTTTTCCACCAATATATCTCCAATCTGATTTCTTATAAGGCCCAGACCTAAAACAGTACCCAGATAATCCCTATGATTCAGATCCTCTCCGAATTTTTTATTTACAGGAGAAATACGGACACAGCGTATTGGAAAATCCTTTTCGGTCACAGAAAACCCCTGATTTCCGCCCATAAAGCAAAAAATCTTTCGTTCTGCTTCCGGATATCCCCCAAATACCTGATAATGTACCCCTTCATAAAACTGGTTCTTTCCGTAGAACTCCTCTAATGCCATATATCCCAGAGATAATTCATGAGAACCGGCAAAATGGCTATATGTCGGAATCATGCGCTGATAAGCAGTCTGAATGAGATCCTTAAAGTGCTTATAAATCACTTCTTCCTCTTTATCCTTGAGAAACATAACACTCCCCTTCTATTCTTCCATGCAGCAATTTCACAGATTCAGACCATAAATTGCATTATACCGGAGACTGCTGAAGCAATAATTCACAAATATAATAACAATAATTTAATATGATCAATGTGACATAAGGACTCAAATCCATGGAATACGTATTCAAAATGGAATATTTAAATATACGCTGCATTGGAGCAAGCATTGGATACACCAGCATAATGCAAAACAGGCGTACAATGCGTCCCATGTAAAAAAAATTCTGCAGCATATACATAATCAATATCACTTCCAACACAATAAAAAATATACTGAAACAAGACAGCCAATACTGAACCATATTAAAATTCCTTACCAAATGATGCTATATTATATATTTCTTCATTTTCCAGGCTCTTAAGGTAATCACCATAAATATCTATATCCTTTGGAGCAAAAACAAAGATATAGCGGGAAACCTGACACATATTTCCGGAAACAGCATAAACACATCCGGATACAAAATCCATGATTCTCTGCGCTTCCTGCACATCAATCCCTTCCAGATTAACAACGACCGGATGAGCTTCCATAAGAAGGGTGCATACCTGCTGTGCCTCCTCAATATTAGATGGGCGTACAATGCGGATATCCTCCATATCACCGGAAGCTGTAGGCATCTGCACCACTTTGCTATTTCCTGCAGAATGAAAAGCATTGCTTCTTTTGGAGGAAGACGCAGATGCAGCCGGTGCTGGTGGTACTGACGGTTCATCATAATAATCCTCTCTGTCCTGTTTTTCCCGGAAACCGGCACGCTTTTCTTCTCTCCTCTGCTCTTTCAAAAGGCGTTTTTCTTCTTTCTCAATTTCCTTTTGGTCATAAGCATAGTCATCGTTATAGTAATCATCCTCGAATTCATCATCCTCATCTGTTAATTTTAAAAAGTTCATTAGTTTACCAAGTCCAGCCATGATAAATAACCTCCTAAATTCGTTCACCAAAGATTCCG
>CADBMP010000239.1 GCA_902795775.1 uncultured Lachnospiraceae bacterium
AAACCTGCATATGGTGCCCCGGCCATGGCCATGTCAAGCTTCTGCGTCTGCATGAACGCTCTCCGGCTGAATCTGGTAAAAATTCATGATGCAAGTCATGATAAAAAAATAAAACCCAAAAAAATGAATATGGAGGAAAAAGTTATGACAAAGACATTAAAAATTGAAGGCATGATGTGTGAGCACTGTGAGGCAAGAGTCAAAAAGACCCTGGAAGCCATTGACGGCATTGAGAGTGCTGTTCCTGACCATAACACGAATACTGCCGTAATCACACTGAACAAAGAGGTTCCTGCTGACATCATCCGGTCTGCAGTCGAAGCACAGGATTACACATTTACCGGAATGGAATAACCGGAAAGCGTCACAGGAGGCAGGGGGCATTTTCTGCCCTCTGCCTCCTGTATTTTCTATTCCCGTTTTTTATCTGCAGAAATTCTTTAACAGCCCGGGTAATTTCCCCCTCTTTATTTCAAATAATATCAAATGTTCCAGCCAAGTTTCTTTCTTTTTTCTTTCATATCCTCCACGATTTTTTCTCCCAGAGCAACCGGGTCTGTATCTACATTCATGGAAGAACCAAGCGTTTCAAGCGTTCCATGCTTCAAAAATTCAATCACATTTTTGGAACCGTAAATCTGTGCCTCCACACAATGATAAGAGCTGATTCCGTTCAAACGGAAGCCAAGAGCCGCATCAATTCCCTTTTCATTGCCCCACTCCGGAGAGCTGAACGCAAATGGAAGCTCATACATCTTTTTCCCGAGTACGCCTGCAATGCCCGCAAAAATTCCACTGGAACGTGTATTGTCAATACATTCGCCCACATGCCAGACCGGAGGCAGGTCAGGCTCCAAAAACTCCCGCAAGCTTTTCCCGGCCTTTTCCTTTCCGGAAACGGCACAGTAACCAAGCTTCATAAGCGGAAAAGAAGCACAGCCATTTGACAAAATCAATACATTATTTTTTAAGAGCACATCTGCCACATCCACAATGCACTTTTCATACAGCACCTTTGGATTATTACAGCCCACCATATTCACAACGCCTAAAATTCTGCCGTCCTTAATTGCTTCTGCGACCGGCTCCATTCCACCGAACCGTTTATGTAAGTATTCCACAGAAAAGCCGACTTCTGCCTCCACCTCATACGGCGGAATATACACAGGAATCCCCTTTCTCGCAGAAAAGCTCTCTATGGCGCGTCTGACGATTTTTTCTGCCAGCTCCTTTGTTTCCCCGATGTTCGCATGATGATGGTCGTATTCATAACGCTCTGCCCCCGGAAGCCTTGCCGATTCGCTGGTGGTCACTACCGTCGTCTTAAAGCATTTTGCCACCTCCATTATGGACGGAAATACATCCTGCACATCTGCCACCCAGAGGTCAAGTGCTCCCGTTCCTAACACAAGCTCCGCAGAAACCGCATTAGAAAGCGGAATCACACCGCTGTAACGGTACATGGCAGAAAGTCCCGAACAGCAGATTCCATAAAAACGGATGCCCTTTGCCCCGTTCTCCTTTGCAAGTGCCACCAGATCCTCACGTTTTCCAGCTTCCACAATCTGGCTCACCAAAAGCGGCAGATGGCCATGGACTGCAATGTTCACGTATCCCTTTTCCAGTGCGCCAATGTTGACCTTGGACGTCACCCTGTCCCCCACGCCGAACAGACAATCCGTAGCAATGGAAGCTCCGACCACGCCGGAAAAGGTAAAGGCAAGACCGCACCGTAAGAACTGCTGCATGATGCTTTTCCAGTCCCCGTCTGTGGCACAGCCGGATTTATGATACGCCTCAAATACCTCATGGTAAGCACTGATCGGTAAAATATCAAGCTCCTCCCAGACCTCTTTCCGTTCCTTAACAGCACATGCAGAAATCGTTTTATACTCGTCCGGAACAGTTCTTGAAAGGTCTTCTAACAGTGCATCTGCTAAATCCCTTGCCACATGCTTTAACTGCCGGTTCTTCTGTTTTATGCCGAATGCTTCCGCCGTACTCCTGATTTTCTGTTCTCCCAGAATTGGTACATCTAATTTGCCTTCCGCTGCCCATTTTAACGCAAGCATCACTTCCCTTGCGTGCATTCCATGCTGGGCGGCTCCTGCTGCCGCAGAACGCAGAAGGTTTCTTGCTACAATCAGATCGGCATCTGCCCCACAGACCCCTTTTGGCGCATTTGGCGTAATGCGGCATGGCCCCATATTACAGACTTTGCAGCAT
>CADBMP010000240.1 GCA_902795775.1 uncultured Lachnospiraceae bacterium
CCAGATGGGAGGGCAGTTCGGTCGCATGTGTAATGTGGTCAGATTCTGACAAGGTAAAGGAAAGCTTTTCGGGAAGCTTACATGTGACCGGGATGTTGTTTTTGGCTGCAAGTAAAATGGAAATCAGCTCAGGGACAGGTGCGGGAGAGAGCGTGATGGTCTGAAAATTATGAAATCCAAAGTCCATCAGCTTTCTGGTATCTGTCCATTTATATGTTTTGTGGGGTGGAAATCCGGAGGCAAGGACTGCAGAAATGAGCGTGGTGTTTTTCCTTCTGGCAGCTCCACAGAAACAGTAGCCTGCCTTTCCAGTATAGCCGGTCTTAATCCCAAATGCACCCGGATATCCGGATAAAAACTGATTATGGCTTACAGCATGAAAGCTTTTTTTCCCGGAACAATCAGTAAAGGAGTGGGAGGCCGTTTTTATGATTTTTCGGAATTCCTTGTTCTTTACGGCATATGCGGCAAGCCTGCACAGCTCTTCTGCAGTAGTATAGTGGCCATCTGCATCCAGTCCGTTCGGGGTGACAAAGCTTGTATTTTTTAATCCAAGGGAAATTGCTTTTTCATTCATTAGTGCGGCAAAGCCTTCCACAGAGCCGCCAATATGTTCGGCAATTGCTGCTGCAGTATCGTTATGGGATGAAAGCATCAGGGAATATAGAAGATCCTTCATATAAAACGTATCGCCCTTTTGGGCGTTTAACTGGACATCCGGCATGGATGCCGCATAAGCCGAAAAGGTGACTTTATCAGAGAGATTTCCTTTTTCCAGAGCAAGAATACAGGTCATGATTTTAGTGGTGCTCGCCATGGGCAGTTTTAAGTTTTCATTTTTTCCAAGCAGCATGCGTTCTGAGGCAGCATCATACAGACAATATGCTTTTGCATACATTCCCTCCGGAAGCTTATCCCTGCTTTTTATGGAAAAATCCTCACCTGTATATACGGTCTTCTTTTTGAAGTGTTTTTCGGATTGTGTGAGGAAAGGAGGGTATTTTTCAAGCTCTTTTTTGACAGATGAGAAGAATGGCAGGGAAAAGAGCAGGAGGAAAAGGAGCATAAAAAATGCAGCTGTTAATTTTTTCATGATTTATTCCTGTTTCATAAAGGGATTTGTATATGCTTATGCAGGAAAAGGAAAAACTATTCAGGATGTGGCAGAAAATGCGGAAATTCATATCCATCTGTTTGAGGATGTTTCTTGCATTGAGATTATGTTTCGGGATGAGGGATATTTTGAGAAGGCTGAATTGTTAAGGAAGATACGAAAAAAGTGAAATGATGTTGAAATTATTTTGGAAATATGATATCTTTATTAAAATTGAATAAAATAATCAGGTGTCGGAGCAGACGGATTTTTCGTCTGGCTCCGGTGAAAAGGGAAACAGGTGGAAATCCTGTACGAACTCGTCACCGTAATTAGGGAGCTGAGGCCGATATATCACTGGGAAACTGGGAAGATGGCGGATGCATTGATCTTTAAGCCGGGAGACCTGCCTGATTATTGTACAGAAACGTTAGTTTCAGGCCACGAGTAAAAAGGCTGTACGTTCGTGATTTGCAGAATTTGAAATCCGGTGGGTGTCCACTGTCTGTGGACAGTCTGTCTGTGAATATAATTCAAATACTGCAGGTCTATTTTGCGTGCAGACCCTTACCTGACATATATCAGGAAAGGGTTTTATTGTACACGTGTTTTTTTGTAATTGGCAAAGGATGTGAAATTGCGGAAAATGCAAGTACCGTAGAAAGCGCAAAATTGCAGAAAGTGCAATATGGGACTCGTTTCTGTAGAAAGCAGGCGAAACGCCTGTACATAATAAAAAAGCAGGAATCTGCGGAAATGAGGAGCGTATGAGAAAAAAAATTATTGTATTATGTGTGGCAGCAAGTTTAGGAGCTATGGCTTTGACCGGCTGTGGAAACGGCGGTCAGAATGGAAGCAGCACTGTGGCAGGAAGCAGCACTTCTGCAGACAGTACGCAGAGTGAAACCGGAGAAACAAAGGATAGCTCTGGTGAAAATACGGACCAGAAGGCGGCAGATGAGGTGGCAGCGATGATTGATGCAATTTATGTACAGCAAAGGACGGAGGATACAGACAAACAGTGTGCAGATGCAAAAGCAGCATGGGATGCGCTGACGGATGCCCAAAAGGAGCTTGTGAACGGTGAAAATGCCGATCCGGATTATTTTGGATTGGATACTGGTGACGCTTCCAAGGATGACCCAAGAAACCAGGATGACATTGGGGAAAAGGAAATTTTAGCAGTCAGCTTCGGCACCTCTTTTAATGACAGCCGTACAGCAGATATCAAAGGAATTGAAGATGCGCTGCAGAAAGCAAATCCGGACTGGCAGGTCAGAAGGGCGTTTACTGCGCAGATCATCATCAATCATGTACAGGCGCGCGATGGGGAAAAGATAGACAACGTGGAACAGGCAATGGAGCGTGCAGTGGCAAATGGCGTGAAAAAGCTGGTCATTCAGCCTACCCATCTGATGCATGGGGCAGAATATGATGAACTGATGGAGGTTGTGGAAAAATATCAGGATAAATTTGAATCGGTAAAAGTGGCAGAACCTCTGCTTGGTGAAGTCGGGGCAGATGCAGCTGCCATCAATGAAAATAAAAAAGCGGTGGCTGAGACGCTTACAGCAGAAGCGGTAAAGGATGCGGGATATGAAAGCCTTGATGCGGCAAAAAAGGATAAGACGGCATTCGTTTTTATGGGGCATGGAACGGCGCATGTGGCAAAGGTATCTTACAGCCAGATGCAGACGCAGATGGAAAAGCTTGGTTATGAGAATGTATTTATTGGTACAGTAGAGGGCGAGCCGGAGGAAACATCCTGTGAAGCGGTAATCGGGACTGTGGCAGATGCCGGATATAAAAAGGTCATCCTCCGTCCGTTAATGGTGGTGGCTGGCGACCATGCGAATAATGATATGGCAGGGGATGATGATGACTCCTGGAAGAACATGTTCAAGGCATCCGGGAAATTTGAAAGCGTGGAGACGCAGATTAAGGGGCTTGGTTCTGTGGATGCCATCCAGCAGATTTATGTAAAGCATACTGCAGACGTAATCGAATAAGGATTGTAAAGAATGGATTTCATTATAAAGAAAGGCTTGGTTTATAAAATGAGAAGACAGAAAATAATTGCAGGATTATTGTTCATGGCATGTCTTGTATTTAATGGATGCGCAGGAGGAAATAAAGACCAGGGGGCTGCAGTGACCAGTGGAAGCTCTGCTGAGGAAAATACAACCGCTTCAGAAGGAAGTGATAAAAACACAGAAAGTGGGGAGACAAAAGAGGATGTTCTTCCGGATGGAACATATAGTGCAAAATTCGATACGGACAGCTCCATGTTCCATGTCAGTGAAGCATGTGAAGGAAAAGGAACCCTGACCGTTAAAAACGGGGAAATGACAATCCATATTTCCCTCACCTCGAAAAGGATACTGAATCTTTACTGTGGACTTGCCGCAGATGCCCAAAAGGAAGGCGCAGAGCTGTTACAGCCCACAGAAGATGTGGTGAAGTATTCGGACGGGACCACAGAGGAGGTCTACGGATTTGATGTTCCGGTACCGGCACTTGGGAAGGAATTTGATCTTGCACTGGTCGGATCCAAGGGCAAGTGGTATGACCATAAGGTAACGGTTTCAGACCCGGAGCCGTCAGAACAGGAAAAAAAGGAAGCAAAGGAAGAAAAACAGCCGTCAAAAACGGTTTCCCTGGAAGATGGAAACTATACGGTGGAAGTGGAAATGGAAGGCGGAAGCGGCAGGGCAAGTGTTTTATCTTTAGCAGAAATGACGGTCAAAAAGGGTGCAGTGACGGCAGCGATAGAGTGGAGCAGTCCAAATTATGATTATATGATTGTGGATGGGACAAAATATCTTCCGGTCAATGAAGAAGGAAATTCGGTCTTTGAAATTCCGGTTTCTGTTTTTGATGAACCAATGAAGGTCATTGGAGATACGGTGGCTATGAGTAAGCCGCATGAGATTGAATATGGACTGACCTTTCGTTCTGAGACGATCAAACCAAAGAAAAAATAAGGATAAAACAGTTACTATTCACAGCCGTTTTCTACGAGAATTTTTGAAAAAATGCCCATAAAGACTATATTTTTGGATTGACTGATGGTGGTATTTTTGAAAAATACGAGGGTTTCCAACATAAACGCAAAGCGTTTATGCTGCCAAAAATCCGAAGGATTTTGTGTGCATAAAATAAGGGGATAACAGATGACAGGAGAAAAAAAGGGAGTAGAGAACTGCAGATTAAGAGGCCTGCCGTTCTTAAGGTTTTTTTATCTGGTTTTGATGGGGCTTCTATTGCTGTGTGGCTGTGGAAGGTCTGCTTCTGATTCTGAAAAAAAAGCTGTGGAGGCATCCGGTGGAGAATTTGAGGGGCTTATACAGGAAAAAAATAATGCTGCGGGAAGAACAGACCGAGAAAAAATGGGGCTTATCTATAAAAGCAGCATGGAACTACAGTATGCAGAGCATTTTTCTGTGGACTATTATGAGGGTGGATATAAATTACTAAAAACCATGGACAATACGGAAATCCTTATTGTGCCGGAAGGAAAGGGAGAACCGGAAGCTTTGGAACAGGGAATGATCGTATTACATCAGCCGGTCAGGAATCTGTATCTGGTGTCTTCTGCGGTCATGGATATTTTTGATAAGCTGGATGCATTGGATACCATACGGTTTTCCGGGCAGAGAAAAGAAAACTGGTATGTGGAAAATGCAAAAAAAGCCATGGAGAACGGGGATATTTTGTATGCCGGAAAATATGACAAACCGGACTATGAACTGATCGTGGCAGAAAAATGTTCCCTTGCTATTGAAAACAGGATGATCAACCATTCTCCGGAAGTGGTGGAGATGTTAGAAAATTTTGGCATTCCGGCCATGATAGAGTATTCCGGCCTTGAGGAGCATCCTCTGGGCAGGACCGAGTGGGTGAAGTTTTTTGGGGCACTGGTGGATAAAGAAGAGGCAGCAGAAAAATTGTTTGAAGAACAGGTTTCTGTACTGGAGAAAATATCGGTTCATGAAAAACAGAAAAAATCTTCGTCCCAAAAGAATCAGAAGGTGGCTTTTTTTTTCATTACCTCAAATGGCCTGGTGCAGGTGCGCCAGATGTCTGATTATATTCCAAAGATGATTGGGCTTGCGGGCGGAAGGTATGTACCGGATACCGGGGCTCCGGAGTCCGGGCGTTCCACCCTGAGTATGCAGATGGAGGAGTTTTATGCCGGTGCGAAGGATGCGGATTTTCTTATCTATAACAGCTCCATTGACGGCGGGGTGGCTTCGGTCCGCCAGCTGGTGGATAAGTGTCCTGTGCTTTCGGATTTTAAAGCTGTTAAGAAAGGACAGGTCTGGTGTACCACAAATGATATGTACCAGCAGTCCATGTCCATGGGGGCACTTCTTGAAGATATGCATAAAATGCTTCAGGGGGGAAAGGAAGAAGAAATGAAGTATCTGTTCCGGTTAAAATAATGGCAGGTGCAGGTCATGCTTCATACAGATTGGCATGGGGGAGAAAATTATGCAGAAAAAAGTAAGATATACCGCCACATTCCTGTTTCTTGGGTTCAGTGTGCTTCTTTTTGTAATACTAAGTATCTGTATTGGAACGGTAAACATTCCCATAAGTGACATTTTTGCATCTATAAAAGGAAAAAGCATTCCAAATGAACGCATCCTTTGGGACTTAAGGCTTCCAAGGGCTTTTGCCGCCCTGATTCTGGGAGGGGCACTGGCACTTGCCGGGTATCTTCTGCAGACGTTTTTCCGCAACCCGATTGCGGGTCCATTTGTCCTTGGAATTTCCTCCGGGGCAAAAATGGCAGTGGCAGTCGTGCTGGTGTTCTTTGTGCAAAAAGAGGTAAAGATAAGCTCTGGGGCACTGATTCTTTCAGCATTTGCCGGTGCCATGCTTTCTATGGGGTTTGTACTTTTGATGGCACAGAAAGTCCATCATATGTCCATGTTAGTGGTGAGCGGGGTCATGATCGGGTATATTTGTTCTGCCATTACGGAGCTTATCATTACGTTTGCAAATGATTCGGAAATTGTGAATCTTCATAACTGGTCCAGAGGGAGCTTTTCCGGTGTAACCTGGAATCAGGTATCGGTGATGACAGGTGTGGTCACAGTGACCTGCATCACTGTTTTTTTTCTGGCAAAGCCACTGGCTGCTTATCAGCTGGGGGAGGCGTATGCAAAGAACCTGGGGGTGAATCTTAAGCTTTTAAGGATTGCGCTTATTCTGTTATCCAGCATTTTATCCGCATGTATTGTGGCGTTTGCGGGACCGGTTTCATTTGTGGGGATTGCAGTGCCGCATCTGGTAAAACGTCTGCTTGGGACAACAAAACCGGTGTTCATGATACCGTCCTGTTTCTTGGGCGGGAGCGTGTTCTGCCTGTTCTGTGACCTGCTGGCGAGGACCTTGTTTGCCCCGACAGAATTAAGCATCAGTACCATGACAGCGGTATTTGGGGCTCCGGTGGTGTTGTGGGTCATGGTCACGAGAAACCGGGAAAGGGTGGAAGAATGAAGTATTATTTTAGAACAGAGAAAATGAGCGTGGGTTATCAGAAACGTCCTCTGATTGAAAATATAGAAATCGGGCTGGAGAAGGGAGAAATCCTGACGCTGATAGGGCCAAACGGCGCAGGGAAATCCACCATTTTAAAAAGCATTGCAAAACAGCTTTCCCTGATTGGAGGGACTATTTTTTTTTGTGATAAAGATATGAGAGAGATGTCCGGTCAAGAGCTTTCTAAGAAGCTGGCAGTGGTACTGACAGAGCGGCTCCGTGCGGAAATGATGACCTGTGAGGAGGTGATTGAGACCGGGAGATATCCTTATACCGGAAGGTTTGGCATTCTTTCGGAAACCGATCACAGGGCAGTAAGGGAAGCCATGGAATTAGTGCATGTGACAGAAATAAAGGATATGGATTTTTCACGTATCAGCGATGGCCAGAGGCAGCGTGTCATGCTGGCGCGTGCAATTTGTCAGGAGCCGGAAATCCTTGTGCTTGATGAACCGACTTCTTACCTGGATGTGAAGTATAAGCTGGAATTTCTTTCTGTTTTGCAGGACTTAAAAAGAAAAAAGGGATTGACGGTGATCATGTCGCTTCATGAGCTGGAGCTGGCAGAAAAAATATCAGATAAAATCCTCTGTGTGAATGGGAAGTATGTGGACCGCTTTGGCACCCCGGAGCAGGTGTTCGGACAGGGATATATTTCCCATCTGTTTCAGATTTCCTGCGGGAGCTTTGATGAAAAGACCGGTGGCATGGAGCTTGCCGCAGTCAAAGGAGAAGCAAGGGTGTTTGTCATTGCCGG
>CADBMP010000241.1 GCA_902795775.1 uncultured Lachnospiraceae bacterium
AAAAAAAGCTGCAGAAACCTCAGCAAAGAATCCTCTTTCTGAGTCTTTACCGGAAGTTTCACCTGCAAAGCAGGAAGACATACTGGAATTTTCTCCATCTGAGGATGTTCTGGAATTTTCTTCATCTGAGGACGTTCTGGAATGGACCCCGGAAGATGATAACGAAGAAAATAAAGACGGAAAAACAGATTTTTCTGTTCTTATGGAACAGATGGAGAAACTGGGCATAAAAACAGAAACCGGGCTTAGATACTGTGCAGGCGACCAGGATTTTTATGCCAGTATGTTAAAGGATTATATACAGGCGTATCCGGACAGAAGCAGCGAATTAAAGAAATTTTATAAAGATGGCACATGGAAGGATTATAAAACAGTCATCCATGCGTTAAAAAGCACATCAAAAACTATTGGTGCAGAGGAGCTTTTTACAAGGGCAAGAGACTTAGAAGACGCTGCCGGAAAGGAGGATACAGAATTTTTAGCTAAGAATCATGAAGCATTTTTAAAATGTTATCAGAAAATGACAGACAAGATGAAAGGTTACTGTGAAATATAACATTGAAATATACAAATAAAAAGGATGGTGGACAAAAATGAAATACAGATATAAAATTTTTGGAGTTTTCCTGCTTGCCTGCTCGATTCAGGCAGGCCTAAAAACAGATGCCAGTGCGGCAGATATTATGAAGATAAAACAGACTGCCTGTGATATGAACGCAGCCACAGTTACATGGGATACCGTGGATGGAGCGGATTTTTATAAATGTACCCTGACAGACGGGAAAAATTCAAATTTTTCCATTGATGTCAATACAACAGAAGGAACCTTTACCGGACTTTCTGCCGGAAGCTCCTATCAATTATCCATTTTGGCATATAAAGGGGATGAAATCCTTGCGGAATCCTCTGAATCTTATGAAGTGGTAACAACACCGGATATTACGAATTACAAAGTGGAACAGACCAATGCGGGTGAAAAAAATGTGACCTTATCGCTGCAGGGAGCAACAGGAGCAAATTACTATATTGTAAAGAAAAACGGAGAAAACATTGCTGCCGCTGCTTCCAAAAAATCCTCAAAAACATTGAAGGTCAAAGGCTTAAAAGCGAACAAAGAATATACCTTTAAGGTCTACGCCGTCCGTAAATCTGCGGGAGATTTTTATGCCTATAATAAAAAATCATATAAAAAAATCACAGTAAAAACAATCAATGAAAAAATACCTGTGGAAAAATTCGACATAAAAAGCATGGATTTTTCAAATGACAAATATACCTTTGGAGTCGATGGTTCTTCTTATCTGGCAGACGGATATGAGCTTCAGCTTCGGAGCATGGCAGGAGAAGAAAAGAAACTTTTGACAGGTACAAACTTTAAAAATGTTCTGGTTGAAGACATGATCAAAGGGCATTTTTATAAATATCGTGTACGTACTTTTATTAAATGCAGTGACCAAAACGCATACTCCAAATGGTCAGAGGATAAATACATTGGCGTGGGAGAGGATGCGTTTGGCGTAATCTCTCTGAAAAAAATAAAGATTACATGGAAAAAGGTCACGGATGCGACCGGATATGAGGTTTCCGTATCCTCTGACGGGAAAAGCTACCGTACCTTAAAGACGGTTTCCGCCTCCTCTGCCAGAAAGGTGGTATTAACGCGTGTCTGGGGATACCGGATTCGTCTGAACAAAAGATATTATTTCCGTATCCGCCCAATCTCAAAGGATGGAAATAATACGATCAAAAGCGAATATACGAATGATGTCAGTGTGATTTTGCAGACAAAGTAAACCCACATGCCCGCTTTCTGACACCACCATAAATGAAAGCGGGTTTACTTTTTAACAATAAACAAATTGAAAAGCAGATGCTGCTGCCCTCACATTCCAAAGATTGGACTTTGCATTTTTTGCGAAATGTGTTATACTGTGTGTATGTATAACAGCAGAAAAAAATTTGAGAAAAAGCTGACCCTGCTTTTGCAGGATCCGAACATCTGTCAAATGAGACATTTTCCGCAGCATAAAAGCAGCAACACTTTAAAGCACAGCATCAGCGTTGCAAAGCTCAGCTTTTCACTGGCAGAAAAATTTGGCTGGGAGATCAGTGAGGAGGAGCTTGTAAAGGGTGCCCTGCTGCATGATTATTATCTGTATAATGCAAGGACGGAGGATATTCCCGGTTATGTGCATGGAATTTCCCATCCTGAGACTGCTTTGAAAAATGCCATGAAGGATTTTCATCTGACAGGAAAGGAAAAAAACATTATCCGGGGGCACATGTGGCCGCTTACCCTTTTTACGCCACCCCGTTCAAAAGAGGCGGTACTCGTCTGTATCGCTGACAAGTATGTGGCAGCAAAGGAGATGAGCATAAAACCAGCAAAGAAAGGCTATTCGTACAGAAGGAGCGGGAGAAAGAGAAGAGCAGGTGCCAGAGGATAAAAAAGCACAATGGAATGGCTTAGAACAAATATCGTAATGGTAATCATAAATAAAACAGCTGGTACCGAAGAGCGGCAGCTGGCTTGCAATGATTACCAAATGGGAGTAATGAATGAAACAGTTGAATGAGTATATGAAAGAAGCAATAAAAGAAGCAGAGAAAGGGATTGCCGGAGCAGAGGGCGGTCCCTTCGGCTGTATCATTGTAAAGGACGGAAGGATTGTCGGCAGAGGCCACAACATGGTCGTAAAAAAGAAGGATCCGACCTGTCATGGAGAAATGATGGCAATTCGTGACGCAGCAAAAAATTTAGATACCTTTGACCTGAGCGGATGTGAGCTTTACACGACCGGTCAGCCATGCCCTATGTGCTTTGGTGCCATTCTCTGGGCAAATATCCCGAAGGTATATTACGGCTGCAGCTTAGAGGATGCAGACCAGATCGGGTTTCGTGACGTAGAATTTTTTAAAAAGGATTATAAGGATAGTGATTTTTGCTGCCAGATAGACAAAGAGGCATGTAAAGAGCTTTTTGAACGATATAAGGAAATGACGGATAGAACCATGTACTAAACATACCTGTATCCATAATAAGCATGAAACCATACTTTTGCACATAAAATAAAAGAAAAACAGCTGAAAAGGCTGCTACATTTTTTCGTAAAGGGCAGCTTTTTTCAATGAGGATTATTATGGCAATTTATGTGGTACGTGAGGGAGATACTTTAGAGGAGATTGCAAGGCAGTACGGCAGGGAAGCTTCTTTGCTTTCTTATGTAAATCAAATTCCATATCCTTACAGAATGGCAGTCGGGCAGGCACTTCTAATTCCGGAAAAAAGGGAAACAAATGCGTTTCAAAAAAACATTCAGGCAGACGGATATGCCTATCCATTCATCAGTAACTGGGTACTGGAGCAGACACTTCCATATCTTAGCGGACTTTTCATTTTTTCCTATGGCTTCACAACAGAAGGAGAGTTAATACCTCCGGTAAAAACAGAAGACTTTATGTTAGAAAAAGCCAGAAACACAGGCACTTCTCCCATCCTTGTCTTAACGCCGCTTGATGCAGAGGGGCGTTTCAGTAATTATTTGATCAAGAGAATGGTCGGTGACAATGCAGTCAAACAAAATCTGATTGAAAATCTCATAAAAAAAGTACAGGAAAAAAATTATGACGGGGTAGATGTGGATTTCGAGTATATCTTTGCTGAAGACAGGGACCTGTTCACCGGATTTGTAGCAGAGCTTACCAGACAGATGCGAAACATCGGGAAAAAAGTCAGTGTGGCACTAGCCCCCAAAACCTCAAAGGACCAGCAGGGGCTTTTATACGAGGGAAAAGATTACGGCGGGCTTGGTGCCGCAGCAGATGAGGTTCTGTTGATGACTTATGAATGGGGATATACCTACGGTCCCGCCATGGCAGTCGCTCCGCTGAACAAGGTCAGACAGGTGGTCGAATATGCCTTGACGGAAATCCCGGCAGCAAAAATTAAAATCGGCATCGCCAATTACGGTTATGACTGGACGCTCCCGTATGTGAAGGGAGAGAGTAAGGCTGTCACCATAGGAAATGTGGAGGCAGTGCAGATTGCCATTGAAAACGGAGCCGCCATCCAGTTCGATGAAGTGACAAGATCCCCCTTTTTCCAGTACGAAAAAGACGGAAAGACCCATGAAGTATGGTTTGAGGATGTCCGGAGCCTGCAGGGAAAATATGATTTAATCAGTGAATTTGGGCTTCGTGGGTACGGCGTATGGCAGATTATGCGTTTTTACCGGGCAGAATGGGAATTGAGCCTTCAAAATTTCTCATAGACAAAAACATAGGAATATGTTAAAATAACTGCTAATGCAGTTGTTGTTTTACTATTCACAGCCGATTTAAACATAGCCTTGCAGAGCAGGCATTGGAATTAGTGCTGAAAATACTGCTGTTACTGGAACAGCGAAGCTGTGAACAGTAACGTTGTTGTAACTATATAATGACAAAAAACCTGACACAGTTCTTGTACAGATTAAAGGGGAAAGTATATATGTTTTATAAGTATTTTCGCTTTACCAAAAAAAGAATGATTGTTTTTTCAGTGCTTTTGGCACTGATTTTTGGATTACAGTTTTTTCTGACCGGTTCCCTTCTTGCAAAGCAGAAGATCGTGACAGAAGCAGGAAATGCAGCAAGCGCTGTCATTGGTGTATTGGATAAAACAGAAGTCGTAAGGCAGAAATTTAAATTCCGGCGCAATGTTGTTTTATCTGAATTTTCCTTAAGCTTTGGTTCTTATGAACGGAACGAGGTAGGAGATACCTTAAACATTCAGGTAACAGACGGAGATAATAATATTTTATATGAGAATTCGGTTCCGGTGGATGAGCTGTCGCCGAATGCCTCTTTCCGCGTAGAAATGGATCATACCATTACCATCCCCAGAGGGGCTGTTTGCTGTATCAAAATAAGCTGCAGTTCTAAAACCTCTGACTATGCGATGATTCCAACCTTAAATACAACAAACAAGACAGAACCGAATACCTACCTGTCTACACTGAAAATGCAGACCGGAAAGAAATCCTTAAACATTTCTTATACTTATTATTATCAGCAGCTTGCGCCTTTTTTTCTGATGCTTTTTGAATTATCCGCATTATTTGTGCTCTGTTTTGAGCGCATTACCGAATACGGCGTCCTTCTTAGAAAAAAGAAAGAAAAAAACAAAAGAAAAAAAGAACGTGAACAGATTACAAATGAACAGGCACAGGCAAAAAGAAAGCAAAGTAAAAATACTTCCGCAAAAGTAAAGTATTCCAAAACCAATAAACAGCAAAATAAAAAAGAAGAAAGAAAAAAAGCAAAATACCAGAAGCTGCATAACCGGCATCAGCTCCATAAAAATAAAAAAATGGATTTCCTTAAAGGTTTCATAAAATGGTGTCTGGTGGAGCCAAAGGTCATTAGAAATATACGGATTACGGTCTATATATTGAATCCACTGCTTCTGATGTTTGCCGTAGAACTCTTAAATGATGTGCTTCTGACAAAATCAGGCTGGGTATGGCTCTTTACATGGCTCCTTTTGCTGGCAGTAGAATATCTCTTTTATGCGCTGCTTGGAGATATGTGCATCTCTATCCTTGTGATGGATCTGATACTGTTCATATCCGGTCTGGCAAACCTGATCGTGCTGAATGTAAGAGGGACTCCGTTTTTACCTGGAGATCTTCTGGCACTTGGTACGGCAGCAGAGGTTTCCAGTACCTACACTATCTCCCTGACACCAATGCAGTTTGTTATGCTGCCTGCATTTATTATCTGGTGCTTTTTTATCCTGCGTCTCAGGAAAAAGAAAACGGGAAAGAAAAATAAAAACACAGGGGAGAAAAAATTTTTCCATTTGGAACATTTGAAAACAGGGCTTTTCAAAAGAGGCATCCCTGCGGTCACATCTGTTCTTGTAATCCTTTTGTTATATAATACAAGTATTCTTTCCGGCTTTAAAATTGAAGACAACGTATGGAACAAGGTCGCTTCCTGCCGGACGAATGGATTTTTTATGAATTTCTTTCTGAACCTGCATTACCTGAATGTCAAGAAACCATCCGGGTATTCGGAAACCAGGGTAGAAGAAATTTTAGATGAATTCAAAAAAGAAAAAAAGACCGTTACAGAACCAGTTGTCAGAACCGATAAGGAAACAGGGAAAAAATTTACAACAAATACAGATTTTTCCACCGTAAAGACATTAGGCGGGAAAAAACCGAATATCATTCTGGTCATGAATGAAAGCCTTGCAGATTATTCCCTTTTTTCAGAGCCAAATTATAATAAAGACCCTCTGAAATTTATGCACAGCCTGACAGAAAATACCATTTACGGAAAGGACATCGTGTCTGTTTATGGGGCAGGTACCAGTAATTCCGAGTTTGAAGCCATGACCGGAAATACCATGAAATTTTTCCCAAGCGGAAGCAATGTGTATCAGCAGTTCATGCATGAAAGCACGTTTTCCCTGCCATCTTACCTGAAAAGTTTAGGTTACAGCACAATGGCAGTACATCCGAGCAGCGGGCAGAACTGGAACCGGATCAATACATACCAGAGCATGAAATTTGACCGTTTTGTCACCATTGAAGATTTCAAAAATCCGGAATATGTGCGTTACATCAGCGACCGGGAAAGCTACAAAAAAGTGATTGAGCTGTATGAGCAAAAAGAAAAAGGCACTCCGCTTTATTGCTTTGATATGACGATACAGAATCATGGCGGCTACCTGACCAACACGAACTGGAAAGATCCGGTTTATGTAAAGGGTTCCTATTATCAGGAGGCGAAGGAATTTTTATCTGCGACAAAAGTTTCTGACGAAGCATTCCAGTATCTTGTGGAATATTTTGAGAAACAGGAAGAACCTACGATCATCTGTATGTTTGGCGATCACCAGCCGTCCATAGAAGTTGAGTTTTATGAGGAAATCCTGAAAAAATCAGAAGCGGACTGGACCCTGCAGGATATCCAGAAAAGATATGTCACGCCGTTTATCATCTGGGCAAATTACGATATTGCAGAAGGAAAAGATGTGGTTCTCAGCAATAATTATCTGGAAAATCTGCTGTTGAAGGAAGCCGGGATTGATTTACCGCTGTATAACCGGTATATTGAAAAAGTGTCCGGCGTGATTCCTGCCATGAACGTGAATGGATACATGGATGATTCCGGAATCTGGCATAATTACGATTCTTCTGAGCAGACAGAAGAAATTACAGGACTTCTGGACGAATATGAAATATTACAGTACGCTTATTACAGTGAAACCGATAAGAAAAAAATGGCATCTCTTTTTGGGATGAAAGAATAAGGAGGTTATTATGGATAACGAAAAATTAGAA
>CADBMP010000242.1 GCA_902795775.1 uncultured Lachnospiraceae bacterium
AATTATCTGATCAGTTATATCAGGGTGTATTAGAAAAATATGAAGCTGACGTCGGAAAAAAATATTCATATATTTCCAGAGAAAACCGAAATGAAGAGTTTGTACTGGTATTGATAGGACAGATATTGGATGTCGGGCATGGACCGACAAAAACTTTGTTTGACAGATGCAGGGTGATTAAAAGGGTGTTAAAGAAAAAGCTTTATATTATAAATACGGCAGAAATGTTTCCAATCCAGCAGGAGGTTCCACTATTCAGAATACCGGTTGGTGCATATATAGAAAAAAATTACGGAGGTCACAATTTATGCTATGAGGATGACGTATATCCGTTTTATCAGTGTTCGAGGAATATGCCTGATGTGCGGGAAATACGTGAAATTCTTAGTCTGGTGGATGGAAAAAAGCCATTATGCATCATTATGATTGGCGGTGGAAGTATTGTGAGCGATTTGTGCAGCAAGATCGTACCAACGATTACGATTTCTACGGTTTTTTCTGGCAGAATGCAGACGCGGGGTCAGTTTCAGGTTATCGGGCGAGAGCCGAATGAGAGGGATCTGTTATGGGCGAAAGGGCATGGAATGACGGAAGAGCATTTTATTAAGAGTGTATTTACATTTTCTTTCAAAAAACAGGAGCATATTTATACAAGGCAGGAATTACAGCTTCCGGAAGGGAAATTCATTGTGGTACTGGTCGGGGGAAGACTGGGCGAAGAAGTGGATGAAGACTGCCTTCAGATGCTCTTAAAGCTGATGGAGCAGGGAATCTACGTGGCATTTGTGGGGAAGTTTGCCCCGTTTGACAAATGGAAGGAAACAAATGAGGTATTTAAAGCATATGCCATCGATCTGGGGTTCCGGGAAGATGTACTGGCAGTGCTTGAATGCGTGGATCTTTTTATCAATCCAAAAAGGACGGGTGGTGGAACCTCCATTGCAGAGGCGTTATACAAGGGGGTTCCGGTGGTGACACAAGCATTTGGGGACGGGGGCACAGGTGCCGGAGAAAATTTCCAGGCAGCAGATTATGATGAAATGTATGAAACGGTTCTGAGGTATAAGGAGGACCGGGACTTTTATGAGGAAATGAGCAGGATGGCAAAGGAACGTGCCGCTGTTTTAACAGACAGCGAAACGGAATTTGTAAGGGTTATGGAAACAGCCATGAGCAGGGAGGCATTTCAGTAGTGGGCAGAGATAATTGCTGATTGGAAAATTTAGGTTGAGTCAATAGTGGCTGGTAGTTTTAAAGAAAATAAAAAACAGTGTTTGGCAGGTTTAAAGAAATAGAAAATAGAATCAAGCTTTTGGAAAAACCTTTATGAAATGGAAGAAGTCCAGTTCATGAAGGTTTTTTTGTTTTATAAAAAAATTGCAAAAACAGCAATTTTCTGGTTATGTCCAAAAACCGTGGACAAATATATGAAAAAAATGATTGGAAACGGATAATGACGATTTCAGAAAAAATGGACAGGTAGGCATATTAAAAAAGGCGGCACATATATATAGAAAAGAAAGTGTTACCGTTTACAGGCTGTGTGGGTGTTTATATGAAAGAATCTATGTAAGTGGTAAGATGAAATGCTATTTTGCAGAGATCAGATGGGTGGGAAAATATTTTATATATGGTAAAGAGATAGGAGGACCGGTATGGAACAGAGGGATGCTGTACTTCAGAAAAAAAAGGGGCAGGTATTTCATTTGCTTTCCGGTAACGTCCGGAGGGCATTAGAAAGGGGCAATTTTGATTTTATGAAACTTCGTGAGATACGTATGCGGGTGGGAAATCCACTCCTTGTGGTGTATGACGGAAAGGAATATCAGGTGACAGTGGATGGGGACTTTCAGAAATCTGCAGAGATGCCTTTAAGGATATCTTCAGAAGATATCAGGGAGTCGTTGGAATATATCAGTAATTATTCCATGTACGCTTTTGAAACGGAAATCAAGCAGGGATATCTGACGGTACCGGGAGGACACAGGGTCGGAGTAGCGGGGAGGGTGGTCTGGGAGCGGGAGCAGGCAAAGAGCATGCGTTATATTTCATTTTTAAATTTTCGTCTGGCGCATGAAGTCAGGGGGTGTGCAGACAAGCTGTTTCCATACATATATGAAAAGAACGGGATTTTCCATACCTTGATTATTTCACCTCCAGGTTGTGGAAAAACAACACTTTTGCGGGAAATGATCCGGAAGATTTCAAATGGGACGGACAGGCATGCCGGAATGACTGTTGGAGTGGTGGATGAACGCTCGGAGATTGCAGCGTGTTATCAGGGGTGTCCGCAAAATGATCTGGGCAGACGGACTGATGTTCTGGATGATTGTCCAAAGAGTGAGGGGATGATGATGCTTGTACGTTCCATGGCACCACAGGTGGTCGCAGTGGATGAAATTGGATCCAGACAGGATGCAAAGGCAATACGGTATATTATGAGCTGTGGAGTGAAGCTTTTGGCGACAGTACATGGGGAGACTGTTGAGGAGATGGAAAGAAAGCCTGTCATGCGGGAGCTTGTTGCAGACCGGCTGTTTGAGCGGTATGTGTGCTTAAGGCCCGGGGCAGTTGGAGAAATTCAAGGGGTCTATGACCAGACGGGGAAGAAAATTATACCGGCATAAAGGGCAGGCTTAGAGAAAGACTTCAGGCTGTAATTGCTCTACGATGGCGATGAGGATTCAGGTTTTGGAAGGCAGGCTATAACGAATATTTTAGGCTGTGACAGCAGATATGGAGATGGGGAGAATTATGTTATGTAAGGTGTTTGGAGCTTGTCTGGTCTTTTTGGGATGTGGCGGAATTGGCATTTATATGGCAGTGAGAAGTCATGTCAGGATTCGCATCATACGGGAATTAGAGCAGGTGCTTCAGTATCTTTATGGCGAAATTGAGTATGCGGCACCGGACATGGCGGAGCTTATGGAACGTCTTTCTGTCCGCAAAGGATTCTTTTCTTATTTTTTTGAAAGGATGAGGGAACGGATTTTATCTCATCAGGGCTTGCGGTTCCAGGATTACTGGAAAGAGGAGATGAAGAATATTAAGGAAATGGAAACGCTTTCTTCGTCGGATAGGGAACTGCTGATACAGATTGGAGAAAATCTTGGAAATCTGGACCGGATGACACAGCTTCGTACCTTGGAGCTTTTTGAAAAAAGACTTTCAGAAATACGTTCCAAAGCAGAAAAGGAGTATTACGGAAAAGCCAGAATCAGTATAGTGGTATGGGCAACAGGGGGCATATTTCTGGTGCTTTTGTTTCTCTAGTATATCGTTTTTTTATAATCTGGACGACAATGATATCTGGCCCCAATTTTTTATGGATATCATTGAGCCGGTTATATGAATATCATTGAGCCGGGGTTATTATAATATGATATACTGCAGAAATATACACCCATATTTCAGAAGACATTACAATATAACAATACGCACATTGGTTCATTGTATTATTTTTGGAGATGATAACGTTGGAAAAAATAAAGAAACAGGAATTTGGTACAGGGAGGCAGGCAATGACAATCAATTTAATTTTTAAAATTGCAGCGGTAGGAATTTTGGTATCGGTCTTAGGACAGGTCCTAAAACATTCCGGCAGGGAGGAACAGGCATTTTTAGTGAGCCTGTCGGGACTTTTGCTGGTTCTTTTCTGGGTGGTTCCATATATCGTGGAGCTTTTCCGTACCATACAGACATTATTTTCTTTATAAGATTAACAACACGAAAAAAGGTACCAAAAAGCGGAAAGATGAAGGAAAGGAGGATGAGAATGTTAAAAGCGGCAATGACGGGCGTGATGGCAGCTTTTCTGGCAATGCTTGTTAAAAAAGAAAAAGCAGAGATTGGTTTTTTTGTGATTTTAGGAGGCTGCATTTTACTTTTTACATTATCCGTAGACAGGCTTTCGGAAATCGTTGCTGCCATCCGGCGTCTGGAGGAATATTTAGGGGACGGTTCCATGTATATTGGAATTTTATTAAAAATGGCAGGCATTACTTATGCAGCGGAGTTTGGAGCAAATTTGTGCAGGGATGCAGGGTATGGGAGTGTAGCAGCCCAGATTGAATTTTATGGAAAGCTTATGCTCCTTGCAGTCAGTATCCCGATTTTAATGACTTTAATTGAAACAATAGAAAAAATATGATCTTATTGCATCAGACGGGGAGCATGCCTGCGCAGAAGGGTCAGGAGAAATGCATAAAAAGTCCGGGAAAGGAGAGAAAGCATATGGGGACAGAGGAGATTATGGGGGAAATATCCTGTCAGGAAATTCAGGAGATGATAGATGGGATGTTAGGAGGGCAGAGTTTTTCCTTTATGGAATATCTTTCAGAAATCGTACAAGGGAAGATGCCGGTATCTTTTACAGATTTTTTTCAGGCCATGTTTCAGGGGATAACAGGCAGCCTTGTGCAGGAAAGAAAACTGTATTTTTCTTTGGTATTCATTGCGGTAATTGGAGCGGTGCTTAGTAATTTTTCAAAGCTTCTGCAGGGGAAACAGGTGGCAGAGACTGCTTTTTATGCACTTTATTTGTTGTTTTTTTCCATAATGCTTTCTGTTTTTTTACAGACTTCGCAGGTGGCGGAGCAGACACTGGAGCGGCTGCTGGATTTTATGAAGGTGCTTTCACCGGCATATTTTATTGCAATGGGATTTACAGAGAGCGCAGTATCGGCAGGAGCTTATTATGAATTTACGTTGGTATTGATCATGCTGGTTCAGATGGTTTTAGTAAAATTTGCATTTCCTGCAATTCAGGTTTTTTTTCTGCTCCGGATGGCAGACCAGCTTTCCGGAAGGGAGATGTTTTCAAAAATGGCAGAGCTGGTTGAGGATATTGTAAATTTTGTAATGAAGACAATGTTTGGGCTGATGATGGGACTAAATGTGGTGCAGGGGCTGATCCTTCCGGTTACATCAAAGCTTCAGACTTCTTCTGTGGTGAAGCTTTCTTCTATGATACCAGGTGTGGGAAATGTGGTCAGCAGCGTTACAAGTACCGTATTATGTGCAGGCACTCTGGTAAAAAATGCAGTAGGGATTACCGGAATCCTTGTAGTGGTTTTGTATTGCGGGGTGCCCCTGCTGCGTCTGGTTATCAGCCGTTTTTTATTTCAGCTTATGGGGGCAGTGGTACAGCCTGTTTCGGATAAGAGGCTGGTGGCCTGCTTTAGTGCGGCAAAAGAGAGCATACGGATGTTAGTATATGCATTATCCACAGGAAGTATGATGTTCGTGGTTTCCATTACCATCATCAGCACCATGACAAATGGGTAGCAGATGTTCTGGAAAAGGAGTATAAAAGGAATGGCGGAAGGGGAATGAAATGAAGGAAATTATCCAGAGACTGATGGTATATATGATTATTGTTTCGGCCATTAGGGGACTTTTGATCAATAAAAAATATGAAGAATATTTCCGGTTTTTCAGTGGTTTGATCATGCTTCTTATGCTGCTTTTTCCAGTACTTTCCTTATTCGGGGCTTCAAAAGGGTGGTATCAAAGGCTGGAGGAAAGTTTTTTTGACCTGGATATAGAGGAGATGAAAGGGAACATGAAGTTAGCAGATGGAGAGCTTGAGAAACTTTTGATGAAGGAATACAGCGATGCATTAAAAAAAGAAGTTGTCATGCTGGCAAAAGAGGAAGGCATTTCTTTGAAAGATACAGAGGTATCGGTAAAGAAGAAAAAGAATGAAATTTATATTTCAGAAATATCAGGGAAAATGGGAAAGGAAGCAGTAGCAGTTTCGTCAATACAGATGGGAAAAAAGCAGACAGAAAAAAAAGAAAATGATTCAAAAAAAGCAAAAAAACTCAGAAAAAAAATCTGCATCCGGTTTTCGTTATCCAAAGAACAAGTATATCTCTGGGAATAGTTCTGCAGGTGCAGCATGGCAGAAAAAACGGTAATGTTTACAGTCTGCATCAGAAGTGGAAAACAGGGAAAATACGGAAAGAATACAGGAAATAGCTTTAAGGGAGGAAAGCATATGGATTCAGGTGGAAAAGGAATAAAAGATATTATTCAGAAGATCGGTTTTTGGAGGCTGGGGCTTCTGGTAATTGCAGGAGTGATTCTGATGGTCTTTTCAATTCCGGAAGGAGACAGTGGGACCAAACAGGAAACGGGGAAGGACAGTGGGAAGGGGGAAGAAGAAATTGTAATTGAGGCAATGGAACGTTATGCAGAAAACAGGGAACGGGAGGTAGAGGAGCTTTTAGAAAAGGTGGATGGTGTGGGGAAAGTCAAGGTCATGCTTACGCTTTCTTCTTCCGAAGAGAGGATTCCGCTGCAGAACGGGCAGTTTAAGGAGGAGGAGACGAAAGAAGGAGATTCAGGAGGGACGAGCAGGGATTCAAGCAGATATGAATCCCAAAAGGAGAATGTACTGATACAGAAAGAAGGAGAAGAAAAACCTTATGTGGTACAGGTTCATGCTCCGGTGGTAGAAGGGGTGGCTGTTGTTGCAGAGGGGGTGGACAGCGTTGAAAAGAAAAAAGAAATAATTGAAATGATTCAGGCATTATTCCGGGTGGAGGCACATAAGATTAGAGTAATGAAGATGCATTAAAAAATGGAGGGTAAGGTGAAGAAAATTATGAAAAAAAATCAGATTATTATTACGGCATTGGCAATTATGATTGTGGTGGCAGGGTATTTGAATTTTACCGGTCAGGAAATCAGTACAAGCGGGCTGGTATCATCCAGGCACACACAGAGCACAAAAGAGCAGAAAAAAACTTCAGAGTCAAAAAAGAATGAGAAAAAGGATTCCGTTGCAGAGGCAGGAAAAACAGAAGATATTTCCGAGGAAGATATTCAGAGTGCGGATTATACCGTAAACGATCAGGGAGAGCTGATTGCCTCTGAGGAAAATCCGGGAGAGGCGGTCATGGTTTCAAATAATTTAAGCAGTGATTATTTTTCCTCCGCAAAGCTTTCCAGGGAACAGAGCCGGGCAAAAAATAAGGAAACCTTGATGGAGATTATCAATAATAAAGAAATTGCGTCCAAGGATAAAAAGAAGGCAGTGGCAGAAGTGGCAGAGCTCACGAAAATTGCAGAGCAGGAAAGTGCGGCAGAGCTGATGTTAGAGGCAAAGGGCTTTTCAGAAGCTGTGGTCAGCATCAGTGGAAATTCTGCAGATGTGGTGGTGAATGTTTCAGAGCTTACAGAAAAGCAAATGGCGCAGATTGAAGATATCATTCGGAGAAAAACAGAGGTTCCGGCAGAGAATATTGTCATTACACCGGTAAAGGTGGAAAAAAAGAAATAGAAAGTTATGGGGATTAAGATTGCAAAAGCTACATAATCTGTTATAATGATGTTAGGATGTTCTTTTTGATTCTTTGCTTTATAAATAAAATGATAGAAAACTAAAAAAGAACAGCAGCAGGAAAATAGAGAAGTACAGGAGGTAATTTCAGTGGGAAGCGAGCAGGGAGTACAGGAGAATGAAAGAAGGCCCGGCGAGGTAAAAATCGCATCGGATGTTGTTGCTACCATTGCCGGATTAGCAGCCAATGAAGTTGAAGGTGTGTATTCCATGGCAGGGAATATCACAAATGAGATTATTGGGAAGTTTGGAGTGAAAAACCGGTCAAAGGGTGTCAGAATCACCATGGAAGGAGATTGTGTCTGCGTGGATATGAACCTGAACATGAAGTATGGTTACAGTATCCCGGAGGTGGTGGAAAAGGTACAGGCCCGCGTAAGCCAGCAGATTGAAACCATGACCGGGTTATATGTTCCAGAGGTAAATGTCCGGATTGCCGGAGTGCGTTTGGGTGAGTAATGCATGAAGTGTAATAAATGATGTACAGTAGTCAGGAGATTGTGTAAAACAGATAGTAACATATATTCTGCACAGTACTTTAGAATAGGATTGAAAAATGACAAAAAGAAAAATAAGGGAAAATTTATATATTATGCTGTTTCAGACGGCGTTTTACGGAGAGGATGAGTGGCAGGAACAGGCCGGGCTTTTTTTGGAGCATCTGGAAGGAAAGGATGCAGGGAAAAAAGCGAAGGAAATTATTAAGGAACGTTTTGAGAAAGTCTGTGGACATCTTCCGGAAATTGATGAAAAAATTTCTGAAAAAGCAAAGGGATGGCGTCTGGAGCGTCTGGCAAAAGCAGATTTAGCCATTTTGCGTATTGCTGTCTTTGAGATGTTATATGATGCAGATGTTCCAAATGCTGTGGCAATCAATGAAGCTGTGGAGCTGGCAAAGCAATATGGTGAGGAAAAATCCGGCAGGTTTGTGAATGGAATATTGGCTTCAATAGAAAAGGAGTATTCTGGGAACCAGACGGCGAAAGATGGGGAAACAGAGGACCAGACAGTTAAAGACCGGGAAACAGAGGACCAGACGGAAAAAGACCGGGAAACAGAGAATCAGACGGAAAAAGACAAGGAA
>CADBMP010000243.1 GCA_902795775.1 uncultured Lachnospiraceae bacterium
CCATTTCAGCAAGAACCGTTTCCATGACATCTTTGTTTTTATAATCTCCACTCTCTCCAAAGAACAGGGACAGCAACGAGGCATCCACATTGTATCGTATGGATTCCACATCCTCAGGAACGGAACTATACTTAAGAACATAGTACACTATCAGAGGATAAAGACAGGACATTACCGATATATCGCATTGATCAAGGATATCCATAGGATCATATTCATCAATTGGTACATTTTCATCGCCTTTACCGTATAATGATCTGCTCTTATACGAAATCCACGACATCAACGGTTCCCTATCAAGATAGAACCCATCATCAAGACCCTCACTGTATCGACGCTCATGCTCCTCATTCAGCATCTCGTCAAGCAGGACATGAACTGCTACATCCTCCCAGAAAGCATCCGATAGTTCCTTTGCCGTTTCATCAATCTCATTCAGAAGTTTCTGTGATACCCGCTCCCCTTCGCACACAGCATATTTTCCCCACAGCAAGCCGTTGCATAAGCTATCATGGAAATATTTCCGTATGTCACTATACAGGCTCTCAACAGATTGCTCGCTCATCGCACCACCTCCTCATTAGCTGATACTATACCACCTTTCCCAGCAGTCCACAATGGCATAAAATAATCCGCAAAAGGACGGTTCGGTGAGCCTCCTTCTGCGGATAAATCTTCACAAATCTTCAAAAAACTTCCGAAAAATGGTTCAAAATTGGTTCAAAATATCAATTTTCGATGACCAAAAACCTCTGGAAGCCTTGATTTTACTGGGTTTCTTTAACTGAGGCTTTTCAAAGTCGGGATTGTCAGAATGTCTCGTTACAATAGTCTACGTATCTCTTCAAATCCCTATTTTCCCTACCATCTCCTATGGGAGGTATTTATAAATCCGTCCGTATCTCTACATAAGTCTACTGCCATTTGGTACAAAAATGGTACAAAATTGGTACAACACATTTTACTCGCTATCCTCTCATTCCACAGCGGTGCATAGAACTATGAGCTTTCCATTCTCATTGCGGATAACAAGATTTCTCACATTGGATTCACCATCAGGTATAGTCACGTTTACTCTATGATTCCTATTATCCACTTCGTATATCATATCGTTAAACATTGTTGCGCTTACAATCATATGACAGGGAAGCTCCATTTTATGTGCGATAATATGCAGCCCCGGATAAATCAGTTCTCCAAATTGAAAATATGGGATTTTATAAAGCGTACCGTAAGCAGTACCGCCAAAACCTCCAAACTCCACTTTGCCTCCGACAATTTCTGCATTCATCTTTTCAAGGATGGCGGCATCTCCAACCCATACTGGGAATAAAGCACCCGTGTCAAGCATGACTGAAAATTTATGCCAGTCTTTCAATGTGACTACAGGTCTTTGGGTTTTCTCATTTAACATCAAAGTGAACTGCTGCATAACAAATACCCCACAATCCCGAGCTGCCCCAAATTGTCAGGGGTTGTATATATACTGTATAGATTGTCATCATCTAATTGCATCATCGCCAGCTCGTCTGATGTTTTGTCCGTATATTTGACAACCGCTGACCTTACATTTGATTCATTCTTCCAATCAACATCCACAAGACCGACCCATTGGTCTGGATATCTGCTTACGATTTCATTCCATGTCAATCGTTCATTCATATCAATCACCTCCAGCACGAAGATTGTCCATCGTATATCTAATGCGCCCCTCAACTTTTTCCATAATAATCATCTCCCCAACTTCGGGCAAACAGCCTTTCTTTTCTTTTATTATATGCCCTTTCCCCTATAATCTCAATGTATTTTCACACAAAAAAGAGGAAAGCACCACGCCTTCCCCTTATCACTGTTACTCGTTATCTCCGTCATCCATCGTATCTTCATTGAGACGCTTCTCCCAGTCCTCTTTTTGCTTTTTCAGCTTCTTCTCAAAATCTCCAAACTCCCTTTTTTTGAGTTCTTTTGTAACCGTTGTGTATATATCAAGCGTCACATCGCTGCGGGAATGTCCGCAGAGTTCCTGAATCACCTTGATATTCACACCAGCCTCCACAAGCCTTGTTGTGAATGTATGACGTAGGCTGTGGCAGGAGAAATTCGGCAGAAGCACCGGATTCTTAATGCCTTTTTCCAACTGCTCCTCATTGCAGTCCCTGATAATCCGCTTCAAAGCTTTGTTCAGCGTTCCCTGATGCTGTAGATTCCCAAAGCGGTTTACAAAGATAAAATTCGTAAAGCCATCAACACTTGCTTTGCATTCGATATGATTGAATTTTTGGTATTCCTTCTCTGCCAAAAACGCTTCTTTTACCTCTGCAA
>CADBMP010000244.1 GCA_902795775.1 uncultured Lachnospiraceae bacterium
ATTTGTCTTAATTTGGTTGTTTTAATCTGGTCTTATTTTGGTTATTTTAAACCGACTGTTTTTGGTTAATTTAACCCGACCTTAACAACGAAAAAAGTTCCCCTGCCGTGATGATCCCGGCTCCCAGGAACTGTTCCAGTACCCCCTTATCCATAGGAGTATGTTTCAGAAGCCATGCGTGCTGTATCGTCGCATAGTAGGTCTTCAGATCGATCACGGCAACATATCGCGGGGCATGGTCCCCCTTCAGTGCATCCATGATATACTCATGTGCATCCATCGCAGACCTTGCCGGACGGAATCCGAAAGACTTCCGCTCCGCATGGGCCTCTAAGACAGGGATCAGGGAATATCCGTACAGCACCATCATCGCCCGGTCATACAGCGTAGGGATCCCCGCATGGCGCATATTCCCGGTATTCTTTGACCGGAATGAATAAAGCTTTAATGGTGTCGCTTTATACTCCTTGGAATCCAGGGAGAGTGCCGCACGCATCATCTCTGCCGGTGTTCTCCACATCACCCCGTCGATCCCCGGTGTCCCTGCCCCGTTCACTACATGGCGCACTGCAAGGCATTTATAATCCAGGCTGCGCACTAATCTGCACTGTAACCTCTTTACCGTCTTATCTGCCCGTTTTCCTGCTGCTATCGAAAGTTCTTCCTGTTCATCCGCAAGGGACTGTTCGATCCCGTCCCAATCCTTCCCGTTCCAAAGCTCCGCCAGATATTCCTCCGGAAATTCCCTGACATCCATCAGACCACCTCCAGACCGATCGGACAGTGATCCGAGCCTTTGATCTCTGTATGGTGCTCCACATTCCTGACCCTCGGCATCAGTCCATCAGAAACAAAAAAATAATCCAGCCTCCATCCCCGGTTCTCATTCCTTTTCTTCAGCCGGTTGCTCCACCATGTAAAACAATCCTTTTCGGACGGATAAAAAAAACGGAACGCATCCGTAAATCCATGTTCCAATATAGTAAAAAGATCGGAACGTTCGTCGGAAGCATAGCCCTGCTGTGCCCAGTGCTGCCTTAAATTCTCCTCAAAGGTATCCAGTTCTGAAAGCGTCGCATTGAAATCCCCACAGGCAATGACCGGCTTTTTCCCGCCCAGCGAAAAAAGATGCTCCATATAAGCCTCATCCCATGCCAGGCGGTAATTCTTCCGTTCCAGGTCTCTCTGGGAATTTGGCGCATAAGTGTTCACAATAAAAAAATCGGGAAGCTCCAGCGTGATCACCCTGCCCTCCCGGTCCAGTTCCTCCGTTCCTCCTATCGTGTTCCTGACGGACAGCACCTCAGTTTCCGGGGATACGAGCGTGACCGTCCCTGCATACCCGTTCCTTTCCGCATGGTTCCAGAAATGCCTGTACCCCGGCAGGATCTCCGGCTCCTGCCATGTCTTTGTTTCCTGCAAACAAAGGACTTCCGGCACCATCTCATAAAAAACATCGAATGCATCGTTCCTGATGTTCGCCAGAAGCCCGTTCAGATTCCATGATATGATCTTCATAATATCTGCTCCTTTTCCTGTTGTGTTTTTGCCTGCCGGAGCTTTCAGACAGGCCTCCGGCTCCCATGAGGCATCTTTATTTTATCATACGGTTCAACCTTCCTCTTTTATCCCCATCAAAAGCCTGGCCCTCTCCTCCGGACCTCTTTTATCGTCATCCAGGATCGCATATCCTTCCGCACAGCCCTCCTGTTTCAGCGACGGCAGCATATTCCTCTCTATCACTGCATGGAAGGTATTAAGGGCCTCTGCCAGTCCTTTCGCCATCCCCGGCGCCACGACAGTTCCGACCATCAACAGGCACAAAATATCGTATGCCCGGATCATATCTGCCATATCCTCTTTCGTCATCACAGATAATCCGGGCTGCCCATTCCCATATTCCCGATGCTCCAGCCCGACCTTCATGCCGTCATGGAATGCATACTGGTACATGACCTCTCCATATCTGCTGCTATATTCGCCCACCACTTCGTCCAATCCGTAAAGGACACCTTGACTGTCCGGATCATTTCCGATCAGCTCTTTCATTTTTTCCAGACAATGATGGTACCTCTCGCTCTGATGTACGTATTCCTCGTCGCAGCGCATCATGCTGTCCAGCTCCTCAATGCGTCCCTTAAATATTTCTTCCGTTCCACTTTCCATGTTCCCTCCTGTATGCACAAAAAATCCGAACCAAAAGGCAATAATGCTACTATATGGTAGCATATATGACATCGGGACACAAGGCTCTGCTATCATTATTTTCCAGAAAAACTAATATGCAGAGGTTAGATATGAAATTTCAAAGACTTGAAGATCTGAGGATCGACCATGATAAAACGCAGAAGGAGATCGCCGATCTTCTGGACTGCCAGCGGGAAGTCTACAGAAGATATGAGCAGGGCATCCGTTCCATCCCCATCGACCTTCTGATGAAACTTGCCGATTATTACAATGTCAGCATAGATTATATCGTCGGACTCACGAATACGAAGAAAAGATATCCAAAATAAAAAGGATCCTCCATGCTGGCAAGAGGATCTCCTATCCACACCGGGAGATCCTCTTTTTTTCGTTCATTCTTCAAAATACCCCATCCATATCCCCATTTCTCCTGAATGATCCGCCAGATGCCGGTAAGTCGTTTCCGAGACCATATAGCTCCGGGGCTTTGGCTCGTCGAATCCGGTCGTATAGATATAATATCTGCCGTCTGCCTTTACCACGGTCTTTCCATGCTCATGGAAACTGCCGCACCCCTGAGCCTTGATCCCTATGTATCTGCAAAGTTTCTCCACTGCATACCTGCTCGCCAGACAATCTCCCCTGCCGCGCAGAAAGATCTCTGTCCAATCATTGCTGTAATGCTCATACTCCGATATTTCCCCTATGTATTCTGCCACCCGGTCTGCTTTTTCCTTTTCCGTCATGCCGGATCTGATATTTTCATCTGCAAATTTCTGAAAGAGCGAATCCAGATACAGATTGACCTCATTATATCCCCTTACCGCAGCCGTAAGTGTCCTGCCATCTGTCAGAGTGGCCTTTGCCATGACCTCTGCACAGGGTTCCGTATAGTCCGTGCCATGTTTCAAAGTCACAAGTCCATCATCTGTGATTGTAAAAAAATATGTATCTTCTCCCAAAAGTTCCCATTTTTTCACTTCTTTTTTCGTGCCGGAGACCTTCAGCCGGAAACTGTTCTTATGGGAGGACTTTGCCGGGAGCAGATTCAAATAAGCAGCCGGCCGGTAATAAAGGGAAACCATATCCGCATTCAACATCGGGGCATCAGCATCTGACGTGCCGGAACAATGACCGTCTGCTCCTTCTTTATCCGCTCCCTGCCCATTTGTTTTATTTTCTGTCCTTACTGTCACTTTGCAGCGATATTTTTTGCCCTGATAAGATGCCGTTATCATTGCCTTCCCTTTTTTCTTTGCAAGAAGCACCGCACTTCCACCGCTCTTCTTTTTCACTCCCACGACGGAACTGCTACTTGACTTCCAGCGGACACCACCAGCCTTTTTCCAGCGGAGCGTACATCTTTCCCCTACCGTCATTGTCTTTTCAGACAACTTGTTCCCATTTGTCTTTGCCCCCGCTATCCCCACTGGCATACACACCAGCAGAACGGCTGACAGGATCCACACCCATCTTTTCTTTTCCATAGCAACAGCCCCCTTTGTCCTGCTGCCATCAAACAGGTCACTCCATCATCTCCTGCAGTCCCTCCACGATTCCCTCATTCTCCAACTTATAGAGCATCAGCCTTAAAAGATACTCAGGTATCTTCCTTTCGCTCAGTTCCCAATGCTGCAAAGTCTTCTTCGGTATCCGGAAATATCCTGCAAACTCAGCCTGTGACATCCCCGCCTGTTTTCTGGCAAGCCTTAGTAATTCATTATGTGTCATAATCTTTCCTTTCTGTACTCCTTTGGAGTACCTTTATGCTAAGTTTACCACGTTCTGCCGAATTAAGCAAGAAAAATATAAAATTTTTTCCTTAAAAAACCATAAAAACATATATAATAATATCAAATCATTGCATCACCAAAGCTAAATCTCAACCTTCCATAGACCAGCATCAGAATTTTCTCCATAAAACAGACGTGGTGGTGCTGTATTGTAATACGAAATAATTTCTCCTGTCTCTTCATCACAATCTATTTCCCAGACATCATATCCGACATCATCAAGCCTCCGATCCCATCCATAGCTACGCATCCACTTGTGCTCATCTTTATCCCACTGATACCACAAACAATCAACCCTCTTAGTCACGGCATCATGAAGCTTCCATTTAAAATAATTGCATGGCAGCCTAAGGGACCACACGGACAAAATCTTATCATCATCTTCATCGTAATCAATTTCTAAAGCTGTTTTTTGATTCCAATATATACAATCTATATAAGAAGCCTGAAACCATTTATGCTCCTTTTGAAGCCTGACATAATACTCATTTCCATGGCCTCCGCCCCACCCATAGTTCCCTCTTTTATCAAGTATCTGTTCCAGATAAACTTCTCCCCCAAGGATATAGTATCTGTTCTTTTTTTCAAAAAAAACAGCCTTTTCCGTGGATAAGACATATTCTGTATCCTCAAGATATTCAATCTCCTCAATATCATTAAATTCAGTTAAGTTTTCCCATCTTAACGATACCCTTTTCCATACGTGTGCTTTTCTGTCCCTGATATAAAATTTATTGAGATACCAGTTTCCATACCCGCTTTGCTCATCATACTCCTCCATAAAAATATCATTACCCTTTTTAAAACAGCGTGACTTTTTCACCGGAACCTTTTTCTTGCCTGAATCCAGGAAATGAAGTGCCGGATATACCGATGCTGCTCCATCTTCATAAATATCCCTGCTTTCATCATCTTTTCCCTGTACCATCTCCTCATACTGTTTCCGACTCTCCCACCACTGCACATACCTCTTCATTTCCTCTTTCACTTCTTTGTCTGCGCCCTTACATGCACCAAGTATCTTTCCCGTAGTCTCATCAAAGTCAATCCTTATATCGTCTTTATAATATTTTGACATGGCAAGAGCATCCCGTTCACTGCACTTTTCCCATCCTCCAGTTTTCTGATTCCATTCATACCAGTCCAATTTTTTCGGATCCATCGTTCCCATTACTGATGAATGATAACAAAAATAACAATATTTCATTCTCTTCATGCACAATCCCTCCATTCAATAAATCCTCACAAAAAAGCAAATACTGCCACTTGTTCAAATGACAGTATCCTGATCAGCATATCCCCACAAAAAATTAATGGGATTTCAAAATATCTTTCAGACCTCTATGCAACCTTTCCCCTTACGCTGTTTCTTATAGTCCGCCCCTCATCCTCCATTCCATCATACCGTATTATTTCTTACGCAGAGCGGTGATTCATATAATTTCCCATGTGCAAAATAATTATAGGAACGACATCCCCCGGCACAGACCCTTCCATACGCACATTCCCTGCATTTTCCGGTCAAAAGTTCCGATGTAAATCCCCTGTTATACCGAAATGACTCCGGACTTTCCCAGATCTCCCTCAGTGTGGAAGTCCGGATATTTCCCTCGATGAAAGAATCATCATACATCGCCTCGCAGCCACGTACATTTCCAATACTGTCAATCCCTATTGACGTAAGTCCTGCGCCACATCCCCGAAAACACGCTTTTCCACTGAGATTCCCCCTCAAATATCCCTCTGATTCCGTATAATACCCGATATTATCTGCCACTCCGATCCTGAAAGCAGCACCTGGAGCATAGTCCTCTACAAAACGGATCACTTTCTGCACATCGAACTGATAAGGAATTTCATTCTGTGATGCATTCCCCATGGGAGAACATGCCTGTAGCTGCCAGGCAAAGACCGGGCTCTTTTGCAATATCCCGTACATCTCTTCCAGACAAAAAATATTTTCACCATTTAAGGTCGTTATGACAGAAACCGGAATTCCTGCACTATGTAACGCTCTCAATGCGGATAACGCCCGTCTGTAACTCCCCTTCTGCCTGTATTTGTCATGGATCTTCTCTGTTCCGTCCAAAGAAACAGCGACCGATTCCACATCCAGACTTTTTAAACGTTTTAAAATATCCTGATCAAACAGAAAACCATTGGTAATGATTGAAACAATGATCTTCCTTTCCGTCAGGGCATTCACGATTTCTGCCCAGTCCCCACGCATGAAAACTTCACCGCCAAGCAGAGAAACCCTCTGACAACCCAAATCTGCCAACTGCCCTGCCACTGAAAGACACTCTTCTAATGTAAGCTCATCCTCTCTTGCTTTTCCTGCCTTAGAACCACAGTAAGCACAAGAGAAACAGCAGCCAAGCGTGATTTCCCAGACACATGACTTCAAATGATATTTTATCTGCTCCCCCATCTTAACCTCATTTCTCTATTGATTCATACAATGTAATGTCTGTCCATTCCCATCTATCATCTTCTTTTAAAAATCCTGTCAAAAACTCCTTGAAACAGATTCTTAGATTTCCCTGACATCTTAGGTGATGCGTAGACCGTTTTCATAAGAGTTTCTTCATACGGTGGTGAGGCATAGAGGCATTCCATAGACATATCTGATTCCGATGATGGTTCCGCAATCTTTTTCGTATATCTCGGTGCTACATCAATATCCTCCATTGAAATATCCAGTTCCGGTGCACTATAGATGGTATTTTCCGAAATATCATCTGCCGGAAAATCAGCCATGTGGTTCTGAGGGTATTCTTCCGTATGTGTCGGTTCATCACCAATGTTTTTTTGAGGTTCATCATCTGACCAGAAATCACTGATAGGTATACCATCTCTAGGTGCCTGACCGGACCAATGCAGTATGAGATTTGTCATACGGATACATTTTACAGAAGAAGGAAAGGCATCTTCAATCTTATCCCCATTATAGTTTCGATTGATTTCATCCGCTTCCTGGACATCCTCTACCGGATAATAATCCGTATAATAATCATCATTACCATCTGAAAATGAATGAAATTCTGATTTCTGGACCAGGACATATCCACCACATGTTTTACATCGTCTCAGTTCCCTTTTTCCATCATCAAAACAATGCAGATAATGACCATATGCATGATCCCCATAATCTTCAACGACCTCTAATTTCATGTGTTTCCATGCAGCTCTCAAATCATCCATTTCAAATGCCAGACATTTCGCCATATGGATCCCTCCTTCCATAATCAGCCCCTCATTCTATAAAAATATAATTTTCTACCCCTTGTCTCAAAGTCAAATATCTTCCCAAATCTGTACTCCCCGCCTGTATCCATAATCATGAAAATTCAATGAAACTTAAAAATATTTTTGAATCCCCTGCGCTCTCCCTCAGCACCATGCCTCTTTTTATAATCTGCCCTGACCGGTGCACAGGCAGCTTTTATAAGCCTTTCTGTTTCCTCTTTACTCTCGGAATTTCTTACCGCTGATACCGCATCAGACCACGCCTGAGAGTTCAGTGCAGTCCCCTCGCTGTCACATTCATAATCAATCGCCCGGTCCGCCCGAATGCCAAATCTGCCTGCCACTTCTATAGCATCCATGTTTGCTCCCAGAAATAAAAACTCCCAGTCATACTCTTCCTGCTCTTTCTCCACCATTTTTTTGACCTGATCATGGTCATAGGTATGGCTGGCATTTTCCAAGCCATCTGTGGTGATGATAAAAAGAGTTTTCTCCGGCCTGTCCTCCTCTCTCGCATATTTATGGATATTCGCAATATGGTGAATCGAACTGCCTATGGCATCCAAAAGTGCCGTCATGCCCCTGACATAATACTGTTCTGCTGTCATCGGTTCCACCTTTTTCACCGGAATCCTGTCATGGAGAATCTCCACCTGATCATCAAAAAGCACCGTAGTAATATATGCTTCTCCCTCCTCTTTTTTCTGTTTCTCGATCATGGAATTGAACCCGCCGATCGTATCCCCTTCAAGTCCATTCATAGAACCGCTCCTGTCTAGGATAAACACCACTTCTGTTAAACCTTTCTGCATAATAACCGCCTCCCTCTATACACCCAACGTCACCTTCACTATCTTGTCATTTTTTATGATAACACAAAGACACAACCCATCCGGCAGGCCACGCCCAAATTGCGTTAAAACATCATTAAACTCTTTCTTTGAAACTTTAGCTACCGGATCTGGTTCACCAAGTCCTTCCAGATAATATTTTGTCTTTTTATTCAAGTAGAAAGTCCATTTTCTGTTTTTTATCAATTTTTCTTTTTTTCCCTGCTTTTTCACCAGATTGCCTTGAACAATCAGCTTATATCCTTTTATTTTTGCTTTCTGAACATATCCTTGCTTTCCTGCATCAAATGTCCATCCACTATATTCAATCCGGGTACCTTTTGCAAAAGCTAAACTATCAGAAAACAACAATATACCAACAAGCATAAGGGCAACAAATCCTAAAAAATTCCATCTTTTTTTCATCAGTATTTTACCTCCTTCTTGAAACCACTATTTATCACCAACTTGACAATTCCCACCATAAACATTATTACAATACGCTTATCCAATTTCACATCCTTCACTTTTTCCCGTATTTTACAATGCTATAAATATTTTTTTCGGTTACTTTTTGAATTTATTTTTCCCGACAATTTTTGCAACGATTTTAAATAAGCAGTATATTTTGCCTTTGAAATCTTTGTTCTCTTTTTTCCTTGCTCCATATAATAGTTCAACCCCAATGAAATGTTAGTATCGTCTTTCCATAAACAATAATATGAACGCTTAAATACTACTCTCTGATTTTTCAACCCATAGCATTCATATACTTCTGATGTTCCCATATTGTTAAGCGCCGTTTTTCCTTCACTACCGACGATAAAACAACGCCGATTTCCTTTCCCTGATAGTTCTGTATATCGATTACAATCCG